>NZ_JBIAXC010000028.1:0-130084 GCF_042896295.1 Kitasatospora sp. NPDC001309
GCGGGGGAGAGGGCGGCGATGCGCTCGCCCTGGACGGCCAGGCGGCCGCCGTCGACGACCCCGCCGGGCAGGACGAGCCGGGCGCCGGACAGGGCAGTGCGGTCACGGTCCGCGCTGGTCACGCGGTCACCTCCATCGAGAGCAGGTCCCAGGCGAGCAGGCCGGCGCCCAGGGACGCGGCGGTGTCTTTGAGCATGGCGGGTACGACCTTCGGGGGCATCTGGAAGGTCAGGCGCTCGGTGACCGCAGCGCGCAGCGGGGTGAAGAGCGTGTCGCCGGCCTCGGCCAGTCCGCCGCCGACGATGACCGTGGACGGGTCGAGCAGGCTCTGGGCCAGCACGATGCCGTCGGCCAGCGCGTCGACCGCGTCCTGCCAGACGGCGCGGGCGCGGTCGTCCCCGGCGTCCACCGCGGCGGCGCAGGATGCCGCGTCGGCGTCGGGGTCACCGCTGGCCTCGGCCCAGGCGCGGGAGACGGCCGAGGCGGAGGCCAGCGTCTCCAGGCAGCCGCGGGCGCCGCAGCCGCACTGCGGGCCGCCGGGGCGGACCACGACGTGGCCGATCTCGCCGCCGTAGCCGTGCGCGCCGGCCTCGATCCGGCCGCCGATGCCGATGGCGCCGGCGATGCCGGTGCCGAGGGCGACGAACAGGAAGCGGTCGACGCCCTGACCCGCGCCGATCCGCCCTTCGGCCAGCCCGCCGGAGCGCACGTCGTGGCCGAGGGCGACCGGCAGGCCCCCGAGGCGCTCGCCGAGCAGCTCGCGCAGCGGGAGGTCGCGCCAGCCGAGGTTGGCGGAGAAGACCGCGATCCCGTTCTTCTCGTCGATCGTGCCGGGCACGGCCACGCCGGCCGCCAGCGGGGCGTGCCCGAAGCGGGCGCGGCCCTCGTCGGCGAGGTCGGCGGCGAAGCCGAGGATGGCGGCGACGACGGCGTCGGTGCCGTGTTCCCGCCCGGTCGGTCGGCGTGCTTCGAACAGCACGGAGCCGTCCTGGGCGAGCAGCGCGGCCTTCATGCCGGTGCCGCCTACATCGAGTGCGATGACGTGCTTCACGGAGGACAGTTTCCCTTGGTCGGGTCGAAGAGGTCTAGTCCAGTTGTCGGATTGGTCTGGTCCATACTGGGTGAGCTTTGTCTCGGCTGCGGCGGTGTGCGCGGCTTTGTGCCCCGGAGTCCGGCTGAGGGCCTCCGTTCGCCTGTTGTTGCGCATCGTGCAATGAACCAGGGCACTTCGGTAACTACTCGACGGGCGGGGGCGAGTGGTGTGGACCAGTGTGCGAGCGGTTTGGGAGTGTGGCGCTCCCCCCTGCCGGATTCCCTCGTCCGGCTGTAGTTCCCTCTGAAGGCGGTACCCGCGTTGGACAGGCGCGCCCACGTTTCCCTCCGTGTGCTCGGTACGGCGTTGGCCGGAGCACTGGTGCTCACCACGGTCAGCGCGTGCAGCGGGCAGGGCGACGGGCCGGTCACGCTCAAACTGGTCGCCGCGGACTACGGGGAGAACGCCGAGACCGGCTCCAAGCACTACTGGGACGAGGTCTCCAAGGCCTTCGAGGCGGCCAACCCCGGCATCAAGGTCCAGGTCGAGGTCGACAGCTGGACCGACATCGGCAAGAAGGTCGACGACATGATCGCGGCCGGGAAGTCGCCCGACCTGCTGCAGACCGGCGGCTTCGCCGAGCAGGTCGCGGCGGACCGGCTGTACGCGGCCGCGGACGTCCTCTCGATGGACACCCAGGCCAAGTTCATGGACAACTTCTCGCACGCCGGGCAGGTGCTGGGGACCCAGTACGGGATCCCCTTCGTCTCCTCCTCGCGGGTGCTCTTCTACAACAAGGCGATCTTCAAGCAGGCCGGGATCACCCAGCCGCCGACCACCTGGAACGAGCTGCGGGCCGCGGCCGAGAAGATCAAGGCCAAGGTGCCCGGGGTGACCCCGTACGGGCTGCCGCTGGGGCCCGAGGAGGCGCCGGCCGAGTCGATGCTGTGGACGCTGAGCGGGGGCGGCTCGCTCTCGGACGACGTCGGCAACTACACCATCGACAGCGACCAGAACCAGGCGACCTTCACCTGGCTCAAGAACAACCTGGTCAGCACCGGGCTGACGTACCCGGACCCCGGCAAGATGAACCGCACGCCGGTGTTCCAGGACTTCGCCTCCGGGAAGGTCGCGATGCTCAACGGGCACCCGACCCTGCTGCGGATGGCGTCCGCCGGGAAGATCGACTTCGGGACGGCGGTCATCCCGAAGAAGGACGGCGTGGGGAGGACCGGGAGCCTCGGCGTCGCGGACTGGATGATGGCGTTCAAGGCCAACGGGCACAAGAACGAGATCAAGAAGTTCCTGTCCTTCGTCTACACCAAGGACTACCAGCTCAAGTTCGACGAGCAGTACAACCTGCTGCCGGTGACCCAGGACGCCTTCAACCAGATGTCCTCGGACCCCAAGCACGAGGACCTCAAGCAGTTCGCGGTGGGGCTGACCAACGCCAGCTTCTACCCGTTCGGGGACCCGGCCTGGGGTGAGGTCAGCAACCGGATCAAGACGGGGATCGGGCAGGCCGTGACCGGGGACCCGAAGCAGGTGCTGCAGGGGCTGCAGGACGCGGCGATGAAGGAAGCGGGCCGGGTCCGCAAGCAGTGAGGCCCCCTGCCGGGGGGGCGGGGGGCGGGGGGCGGGGGGCTCACCGCGAGGGCCGGTGCCGGGGCGGGGTCAGGGGAGCGTGATCGCGTAGGCCTTGCGGAGGGTCTCGTGGACCGTCCAGGTGGTGCGGTCGCCCTCGCGCAGGACGGCGCAGTCGCCGGGGCCGACGGACAGGGTCGGGCCGCCCTCGATCTCGATGGTGGCCCGGCCGCTCAGCACCACGAACATCTCGTCGGCCTCGACGTCGGTGACCACGCCCGGGGTGATCTGCCAGATGCCGCGCAGCTGGCGGCCGTCGGGGGACTCGGCGAGGACCTTTCCGGTGACCTCGGGGGTGCCGGAGACGATCTGGGACGGGTCGAGGGGCTCGGGGTCGAGGTCGGCGGTGGGGATGTGGACGGCGAAGCTGGTCATGGGGGTGACGCTAGCCGGGCGGGGGCACCGGGGTGGGGGGCAGAGTGTGTCGGGGGCGCGTCCGAGAATGACACTTCGTAGGTCCGTGGGGGATGCGGGGGGATGTGCGGAGGTGGTGCGTGGTGGGCGAGCCGAGTGGGCTGAGTGAGCGGGACCGGGCGGTGCTGGCGCTGGAGGGGCGGCAGTGGCGGACGGCGGGGGCCAAGGAGCGGGCGATCCGGGAGGAGCTGGGGCTCTCCTCCACGCGGTACTACCAGGTGCTGAACGGGTTGTTGGACCGGGAGGAGGCGTTGGCGTTCGCGCCGGTGCTGGTGAATCGGTTGCGGCGGGTGCGGGAGGGGCGGCGGGGGGCGCGGTGACGGCCGCTGCGCGGGGCTGTTGGTGGGTGGGGGGCTCTCGGGAGGGTGGGTTGGTCCGGGGGCGGTTCCGGGGGTGGGCGCTCCGGGGGCTGGGTGATTTTCCGACCGCCGACCCTCATCGAGGGGGGGGTGAGACCGTTGGCGGTCGGAAAATCACCCGTTACGCCCCTCTCCGCACCCACCCCCTCCACCGCCCCCTCCCGCAGCGCGTCCCTCTCGCCTCGGTCGGGTGGGGAGGTGGGTGGGGGGTGGGTGTTGGTGGGGGCGCGGGTGTTGGTGGGTGGGTGCGTCCTTGGGGGCGGGGTATGGGTGTCGGTATGGGTCTTGACGAGATGGTGGTGCCGGCGACCGAGGCCGGGCGGGACGGGTTGCGGGCGGTGCTGGCGGCGCCCGGTGAGGCGGTGGTCGCCCTGGACTTCGACGGGACGTTGGCGCCGATCGTGGCGGATCCCTCGCGGGCGCGGGCGCATCCGGGCGTGGTGGGGGCGTTGCGGGGGTTGGCGGAGGTGGTGGGGGCCGTCGTGGTCGTGACCGGGCGGCCGGCGGGGTTGGCGGCGGAGTACGGGGGGTTCGCCGGGGTGCCGGGGCTGGTGGTGCTGGGGCACTACGGGGCCGAGCGGTGGGAGGCGGGTGAGCTCTCGGCGCCGGAGGTGCATCCGGGGGTCGCGGGGGTGCGGGGCGCGTTGCCGGGGGTGTTGGAGCGGGTGGGTGCGCCCGAGGGGACGTGGGTGGAGGACAAGGGGCGCTCGGTGGCGGTGCACACGCGGCGTACGGCGGAGCCGGAGCGGGCGCTGGAGTCGTTGCGCGGGCCGGTGGGGGAGTTGGCGGCCGAGTACGGGCTGGTGGTGGAGCCCGGGCGGCTGGTGCTGGAGTTGCGGCCGCCGGGGGTGGACAAGGGGGCGGCGCTGACCGGGTTCCTGCGCGAGCGCGGGGCGCGGGCGGTGCTGTACGCGGGGGACGACCTGGGGGACGTGGCGGCGTTCCGGGCGGTGGAGGAGTTGCGGGGGCAGGGGCTGGCCGGGCTGTTGGTGTGTGCCGGCGCGGTGGGGGACGCGCCGGTGCGGGAGCTCGCCGACCTGGCGGACGTGGTGGTCGACGGGCCCGACGGGGTGGTGGAGCTGTTGGGGGCGCTGGGGGAGGCCCTCAGAGGGCGTTGAGCTGGTCGAGGAACCACTGCTGCGGGGGGAGCGCGGTGGCCGCGGCGGCCAGGCGCTTGGTGCGGTCGGCGCGTTCCCCGGGGCTCATGGTGAGGCCGGTGTGCAGGGCCTCGGCGGTGGCGATGACGTCGTACGGGTTGACGGTGAGGGCGTCGTCGCCGAGTTCGGCGTGGGCGCCGGCCTCGCGGGACAGGACGAGGGCGCAGCCGTGGTCGGAGACCACCGGGACCTCCTTGGCGACCAGGTTCATGCCGTCCCGGATCGGGTTGACGAGGGCCACGTCGGCGAGGCGGTAGGCGGCGAGGCTGCGCGGGAAGTCGTCGTTGACGTGCAGGATCAGGGGCTGCCAGGCGGGGGTGGCGAACTCGGCGTTGATGGCGGCCGCGAGGCGTTCGACGGCGGCGGTGTAGTCGCGGTACTCGGCGAGGTCGGTCCGGGACGGGTAGGCGAAGGCGATGTGGACCACCCGGTCGTGCCACTCGGGGCGGGTGCGGAGCAGGTGCCGGTAGGCCTGGAGGCCGCGGACGATGTTCTTGCTCAGCTCGGTGCGGTCGACCCGGACGATGGTGCGGCGGTCGCCGACGGCGGCCCGGAGGGCGGCGAGGCGTTCGTCGACGTCGGGGCGGTGGGCGCGTTCGCGCAGGAAGTCGGCGTCGGCGCCGAGGGCGTGCACGCCCAGGTGGGTGGTGCGGCCCTCGTGGGTGACGGTGAGGGCGGCCGGGTCGAAGGCGGCGCCGAGCAGGTCCTCGCAGCAGGCGGCGAAGGCGCGGGCCCAGCGTTCGGTGAGGAAGCCGGCCCGGTCGGCGCCGAGGATGCCGGTCAGGACGGCCCGGGCGACGTCGTCGGGGAGCAGCCGGTAGTACTCGGGCGGCGCCCACGGGGTGTGGGAGAAGTGGCCGATCCGCAGGTCGGGGCGGGCTTCGCGGAGCAGCGCCGGGGTGAGGGAGAGGTGGTAGTCCTGGACCAGGACGGCGGCTCCCGGGGCGGCCTCGGCGGCGAGGGCGTCGGCGAAGGCGGCGTTGTACGCCCGGTAGGCGGCCCACTCGGTGCGGAAGCCGGCGTCGAAGGAGGGCGCGGTGGGGGTCGCGTAGAGCAGGTGGTGGACGAACCAGAGGGTGGAGTTGGCGACGCCGTTGTAGGCGCGGGCGAAGGTCTCCGGGTCGATGTCGAGCATCCGTACGGCCTGTCCGCCGACCTCGTGCCCGGCGAGGTCGAGGCGGCCGGCGGGGGCCTCCCGGGCGGCTCTGCGGTCGGCGTCGCTCAGCGCGGCGCAGACCCAGACGGCGGTGGGGTCGTCGATCGCGGACAGGCCGGAGACCAGGCCCCCGCCGCCGCGGCGCAGGGTCAGCGTGCCGTCGTCGGCGGTGCCGAAGGACACCGGTCCCCGGTTGGAGGCCACCAGGACGGGGGCGGTTCCGGTCGCACTCGAACGTTCGGTCGTGAGATCGCCCATGGTTGGGATGTTGCCGGGGGGTCGGGGCGGCAAACCCGTCAGCGGCGGGTGGCGTATTCCGGGACGGTGTGCATCGGGGGGCGTTCCAGGGCCGTCACGGGGTGGGTGTGGGCGGTGAAGGCGCGGGTGTGGGGGTCGCGGGTGAACTGGGTGAGGTGGGGGTGGACGAGGTCGGCGGAGGCCTTGAGGCGGTGGGAGCGGTCGAGGCGTTCCAGGGCGGTGCGGTAGATGGTGGCGGCCATCCGGCCGAGGGCCTGGCCGTCCTGGTGGCGGTGGTGCCGCACGCCGACGTCGACCTGGGCCAGCGCGTCGAGGCCGACCTGGTCCAGGGCGTCGACCAGGAGGCCGAGTTCGACGCCGTAGCCGGTGGGGAAGGGCAGCCGTTCGAGCAGTGAGCGGCGGGCCGCGTACTCGCCGCCGAGGGGCTGGACGAAGCCGGCGAGTTCCGGCCAGTGGAGGTTGAGCAGGGGGCGGGCGACGAGTTCGGTGACCCGGCCGCCGCCGGCCGGGACGATCGCGCCGCTTTCGGTCTCGAGCGGGCGGTCGTACATGGCCTTGACCAGGTGGATGTCGGGGTCGGTGAGGAGCGGGCCGACGATGCCGGAGACGAAGGCCGGGTCGAACTCGCGCAGGTCGGCGTCGATGAAGCAGACGATGTCGCCGTGGGTGACCAGCAGGGAGCGCCAGAGCACCTCGCCCTTGCCGGGGACGGCGGGCAGCCGGGGGAGGATCCGGTCTCGGTGTTCCACCCGGGCGCCGGCCTCGGCGGCGACGGCGGCGGTGGCGTCGGTGGAGCCGGAGTCGACCACGACGAGTTCGTCGACGAGCGGGATCCGGTCCATGAGCTCGCGCCGGACGGTGCGGACGATGTCGCCGACGGTGGCCTCCTCGTCGAGGGCGGGGAGGACGACGCTGACCGTCCGGCCGGTGCGCCGTTTGGCGGCGAGGAGGGCGTCGACCGGCCGCTCGGCCGCGCTCCACGAGCGGCGGCGGAGCCAGGACGCCGCCTGTGGGAGGAGGGCGTGGGTCGGTTCGGCGGGCACGGTGACTCTCCTCGGCGGGATCGGGTGGGACGGGTCATCTCGCTTGGCGGACGGTCCCGTTCAGGGTTGGCGCCTTCGGATACAGTCTTCGTACAGCGGTCGGACCTTTGCACGCCGGGGTCGCCGCTGCGCACCACCACAATTTCACAAGCTCATCCAGAGGGACTGAGGGAACGGCCCGTTGACGTCCCGGCAACCTTCTCGCTCGGCTGTCGTTGACAGGCCCCGGCGGGACAGGTGCCAATTCCGGCCTGTGGCGCGACCGCGCCGCGGGGAAGATGAGGAGAGAGGCCTCCGCCATCATGGCTATCGACATCGCCGCACCTGTTTCCGTCGACCTCGGCCCCGCCGCCGCCCTGTCCTGTCGGGAGTGCGGAACCCGCTTCCCGCTCGGCCCCAGCTTCGCCTGTGTGGAGTGCTTCGGGCCGCTGGAGATCGCCTACGAGTTCGGCGGCGAGCGCGCCGAGGAGCTGCGCAGGCGGATCGAGTCCGGCCCCGCGTCCATCTGGCGGTACGCGCCGCTGCTGCCGGTGCCGGCCGACGTCGCCTCGAAGCCCAACCTGAACCCCGGCTGGACCCCGCTGGTGAAGGCGGACAACCTGGGCCGGGAGCTCGGGTTCACCGCGCAGCTGCACGTCAAGGACGACTCGGGCAACCCGACGCACTCGTTCAAGGACCGGGTGGTGGCCTGCGCGATCGAGGCGGCCCGGGCGTTCGGCTACACCACGCTGTCCTGCTCGTCGACCGGCAACCTGGCCGGTGCGGTGGGTGCGGCGGCGGCCCGGGCCGGGTTCCGCTCCTGCGTGTTCATCCCGCACGACCTGGAGCAGGGCAAGGTCGTGATGGCCGGGGTGTACGGCGGTGAGCTGGTCGGCATCGAGGGCAACTACGACGACGTGAACCGGTTCTGCTCGGAGCTGATCGGGGACCCGGCCGGCGAGGGCTGGGGCTTCGTCAACGTCAATCTGCGGCCGTACTACGGCGAGGGCTCCAAGACGCTGGCGTACGAGATCTGCGAGCAGCTCGGCTGGCGGCTGCCGGAGCAGATCGTCATCCCGATCGCCTCGGGCTCGCAGCTGACGAAGATCGACAAGGGTCTGCAGGAGCTGATCAAGCTGGGCCTGGTGGAGGACCGGCCGTACCGGATCTTCGGCGCCCAGGCGGAGGGCTGCTCGCCGGTGTCGGCGGCGTTCAAGGCCGGCCGGGACGTGATCAGGCCGGTGAAGCCGGACACCATCGCCAAGTCGCTGGCGATCGGCAACCCGGCGGACGGCCCGTACGTGCTGGACATCGCCCGCCGGACCGGCGGCGCGGTGGAGGACGTCACGGACGCGGAGGTGGTGGCGGCGATCCGGCTGCTGGCCCGGACCGAGGGGATCTTCGCCGAGACCGCGGGCGGGGTGACCGTCGGTGTGCTGAAGAAGCTCGTGGAGACCGGTCAGCTGGACCCGTCCAAGGAGACCGTCGCGATCAACACCGGGGACGGCCTGAAGACGCTGGACGCCGTCTCCGAGGCGGGCATGACCGCCGTCATCCGCCCGACGCTGGACTCCTTCCACGCCGCCGGCCTCGCGTCCGTCTGATCCACCCCCCCACCCCGCTAGGAGAGTCATGAGCGCCAACGTCCGCATCCCCACCATCCTGCGCACCTACACCGGCGGTGCGGCCGAGGTGCCCGCCGAGGGGGCCACCCTGGGCGAGGTCATCGCCGACCTGGAGCGCAACCACGCGGGCATCGCGGCCCGGATCCTGGACGACACCGGCAAGCTGCGCCGCTTCGTCAACGTGTACGTGAACGACGACGACGTGCGGTTCGCCGAGGGCCTGGCGACCGGGATCGCGGACGGTGCGAGCGTTTCGATCATTCCGGCGGTGGCCGGCGGCTGCTGAGCCGTTCCCGCTTCCCGGCCGTCCGCGCGTACGGAATTCCGCTCTCCGTACGCGCGGACGGCCGTCGGCATTTCGGTGGGAATATTTTCGGTCCGAGTCGGAGTAGAGTGTGGCTCTGCTGGGAACAGGGCTTCCCCTTCCGGCGGTGGGTGCTTCGCCGGAGCCCGTCCGGGCGCTGAGACCGGCCCGGGGCCCGGGCGGTGAAACATGTCAGGCAGATGTCAGAATTCCTGCAGGCATTTGAGTAATTCGTCCGCTATGTCCGGCGCTAATTGCCGATTTCCTCCCGGTTTGTTCGCTCTTGTCTCTCGACGGGGCTGCGGAATTCCCGGCGGCGGACCCTGTTGCAGAGGGCGTCGATCCGGATACATTCAGCGGCGGTCGACGTAATCAACCGCTCACGGAAGCCGTCCGGCGCCCCCGTGCGGAGGATTGCGGCGTGCACGGCTGCGTCCAGGGGGGTTCCCCGGGCCGGCCTTCAAACCAGACCCGGGCCCGCGACCTGCTGGCCCGTGAAGGGCCAGCACAGCACTAGGGGAGTTCGGAATGGCTCAGGGCACCGTCAAGTGGTTCAACGCGGAGAAGGGCTACGGCTTCATCGCGGTCGACGGTGGTGCGGACGTCTTCGTCCACTACAGCGCGATCCAGATGGACGGCTACCGCACCCTCGAGGAGGGCCAGCGGGTCGAGTTCGAGATCTCCCAGGGACAGAAGGGCCCGCAGGCGGACATGGTCCGCGCGGCGGTCTGACCTCTTCCGGAACCCAGGAGCTCGGCGCGGCCCACGGCTGGTGACCACTCGCTTCTCGACGGGCCCGTACGACACGCGTCGTACGGGCCCGTTCGCTTTCCCGCGCCGGGCCGTCCGGGGTGCCGGGCGGGGGCGGGCGGAGGTGGGCGGCGGCTCGCGGGTCGGCCGTGGGGCTTGCACTCGACCACCCGGAGTGCTAATCATTGGCGTTAGCACTCACAGTGTGAGAGTGACAGCGGACCGGGTCGGTGAGGCCCCCGGGAGCGGCAGGGGAATGGACCTCCGCACACCAGGGCCGTCCGTCGCGGGCACCCCTTGGTCCGAGCAGTCGACCGTGTCCCGGAGGACCACTTCTGATGGCCAAGATCATCGCCTTTGATGAGGAAGCTCGCCGCGGCCTTGAGCGTGGCATGAACCAGCTCGCCGACGCGGTGAAGGTCACGCTCGGCCCCAAGGGCCGCAACGTCGTGCTGGAGAAGAAGTGGGGCGCCCCCACGATCACCAACGACGGTGTCTCCATCGCCAAGGAGATCGAGCTCGAGGACCCCTACGAGAAGATCGGCGCGGAGCTCGTCAAGGAGGTCGCCAAGAAGACGGACGACGTCGCGGGTGACGGCACCACCACCGCCACCGTGCTCGCCCAGGCCCTGGTTCGCGAGGGTCTGCGCAACGTCGCCGCCGGCGCCAACCCGATGGCCCTCAAGCGCGGTATCGAGAAGGCCGTCGCCGCCGTCTCGGACCAGCTGCTGGCCCAGGCCAAGGACGTGGAGACCAAGGAGCAGATCGCCTCCACCGCCTCCATCTCCGCCGCTGACACCCAGATCGGCGAGCTCATCGCCGAGGCCATGGACAAGGTCGGCAAGGAAGGCGTCATCACCGTCGAGGAGAGCAACACCTTCGGCCTGGAGCTCGAGCTCACCGAGGGCATGCGCTTCGACAAGGGCTACATCTCCGCCTACTTCGCCACCGACCTGGAGCGCATGGAGGCGACGTTCGAGGACCCGTACATCCTCATCGCCAACTCCAAGATCGGCTCGGTCAAGGACCTGCTCCCGCTGCTGGAGAAGGTCATGCAGAGCGGCAAGCCGCTCGTCATCATCGCCGAGGACGTCGAGGGCGAGGCCCTGTCGACCCTGGTCGTGAACAAGATCCGCGGCACCTTCAAGTCCGTCGCCGTCAAGGCCCCGGGCTTCGGCGACCGCCGCAAGGCCATGCTCGGCGACATCGCCATCCTCACCGGTGGCACCGTGATCTCCGAGGAGGTCGGCCTCAAGCTGGAGAACGCCGGCATCGACCTGCTGGGCACCGCCCGCAAGGTGGTCATCACCAAGGACGAGACCACCATCGTCGACGGTGGCGGCGACAGCGACCAGGTCGCCGGCCGCGTGAACCAGATCCGCGCCGAGATCGAGAACAGCGACTCGGACTACGACCGCGAGAAGCTCCAGGAGCGCCTCGCCAAGCTGGCCGGCGGCGTGGCCGTCATCAAGGCCGGCGCGGCCACCGAGGTGGAGCTCAAGGAGCGCAAGCACCGCATCGAGGACGCCGTCCGCAACGCCAAGGCCGCCGTCGAGGAGGGCATCGTCGCCGGTGGTGGCGTCGCGCTGCTGCAGGCCGGTGTCGCCTTCGACAAGCTGGAGCTGGAGGGCGACGAGGCCACCGGTGCCAACATCGTCAAGGTCGCGCTGGAGGCCCCGATCAAGCAGATCGCGACCAACGCCGGCCTGGAGGGTGGCGTCGTGGTGGAGAAGGTGCGCAACCTCCCCGCCGGTCACGGCCTGAACGCCGCCACCAACGAGTACGTCGACCTGGTCGCCGCGGGCATCATCGACCCGGCCAAGGTCACCCGCTCCGCGCTGCAGAACGCCGCCTCCATCGCGGCGCTGTTCCTCACCACCGAGGCCGTCATCGCCGACAAGCCGGAGAAGGCCGCCGCGGCCGCCGGCGGCGGCATGCCGGGCGGTGACATGGACTTCTGATCCTGATCGGACTCCGATCGGATCGGCTGATCCTCGTCCGCGTGGGCGGTTCCCTTCGGGGGGCCGCCCACGCGGCGTTTCCGCCCCGGGGCGTTCCGGCTCCGGGGCGTTGCGGTCCCGGATCCGTTTTGAAGCCACGGGCGGGCCGCGGAGAATGGACGGATGGCTTCCGACGACATCGAGACCGCCCTGCACAACGCCCGGGCCCAGATCCTGGCCGACCTCACCGCGCGGGACGTGGCGGACGCCGCCGTCGTCTCGCTGGTGGAACAGGCCGTCACCCACCGCCGCTGGTGGCTGGAGCAGTGGCCGGACGGCACCGAGTACGTGCTCGGGCTGGTCGCCCAGGACGTCCAGGACGCGCTGCTGGAGGCGTACGGCCGGTGGCCGCTGTGCACCGGCTGCGCGGCCGACGGGGACCCGCACGCGCTGAGCGTGGAGCCCGAGCTGGGGCCGGAGCCGCACTGGGTGTGCGGCAAGCAGGGGGCCGTGGTGGCGCCGGTGGGGGAGCTGGGTTAGGGCCTGTCCGGCGGATCTTGGCAGATCAGCGCGCGGCGTTGGGCGCCCGGCTGGGCGTGCGCCCGAGTCGGCCTCGTACTGGACGTACTTGGGCGATTCGGGCGTGCGTCCAGGCGGGATGCCCGGCGTCGCGCGCCTGGCAAGATCCGCCGGACAGGCCCTAGTCCTCCAGGCGCTGGAGTTCGGTGGTGAGGTTGGTGCGGGCCGGTTCGGCGAGGCGCCGGTGGGCGTCGGGGGTGCGGTAGAGGGCCGGGAGCGCCAGCAGGTGGCGCAGGACGGCGGCGCGGCCGGTGCGGAAGTCCGGCTCGGGGACGAAGGCGTACTCCTCCCGAACGGCGGCCGCGTACGCCGCGTAGGCCTCGGGGGTGCCGCCGAGGACGGCGAGGTCCGCGTCGCAGAGCACCTCGCCGTCGCGGTCGCCGGGGGCCGGGGCGTGGCCGACGGTGAGCAGGACCAGCCGTTCGACCTCGGCGACGCGCTCGGCGGGCAGGCCGACGGCGGTCAGCGCGCGGACGGCGAGGGCGGCGCTGCGCTCCTCGTTCTCGGTGCGGTCGGGGCGGTACACGGCGTCGTGGAACCAGGCGGCGAGCCGGACGGTGTCGGGGTCGGCCGCGTGCCCGGCGAGCGCGTCGACGTGGCGCAGGACGGCGCGCAGGTGCTCGGCGGTGTGGTACCGGCGGCGCGGGTCCGACCAGCGGCGCAGCAGTTCGCGGCCGTACGGCTCGGGGTCGTCGGTGGCGCCGCAGCGGTGCAGCAGGGCGGTCCAGGCGGTGAGCAGGTCCTCGGTCGGCATGGGGCACATTGTGGCGGGTCTGGTCGGGGCGAGGCGGGTCGGACCGGGTCGGATCGGCACGGGCCGGTACTGGACCTATAGGTAGGTTGACGATATATGTAGTCGTATGACAGAACGCTCCATGCAGGAGCCCACGCTGCTGCTGCTCACCGCCCTGGCCGACCAGCCCAGACACGGCTACGCGCTGATCCAGGAGGTCGCCGCCATCTCGGACGGCCGGGTCAAGATGCGTACCGGCACCCTGTACGGCGCCCTCGACCGGCTGCTGGGCCAGGGCCTGATCGAGGTCGCCGCCGAAGAGGTGGTGGACGGCCGGGCCCGGCGCAGCTACGCGCTGACCGCGGCCGGCCGGGACGCGCTGGCCGCCGAGGCCGGGCGGTTGCGGGCCGTGGCCACCGAGGCGGAGCGGCGGCTGACCAGGATCCGGTCGATGCTGCCGGGCAGGGCCGGGGAACGGCCCGCGACGGGGGGAGGACTCTCATGACCATGCCGGTGATCGGCCCCGCGCCCTCGGCGGTGCTGCGGGCCGCGCTGCGGCTCTACCCGGCGCGCTACCGGCACGAGCGCGGCGAGGAACTGGCCGAGGTGTTCGCCGACACGACGGCGGCGGGCGGCCGGGTGGCCCTGGCCCGGGAGGTGCTCGGCCTGGCGGTGTACGGGCTGCGGGTGCGGCTGGGGCTGACCGGCGGGTCGGCGGCCGGACGGCTGCTCGCGCTGGTAGCGCCGATGATCGCCGGTGCGGCGGTCGGGGCCACCATGGTGCCCTGGGCCGCCCACCTGGAGCGGACCACCAGGTGGCTCGCCTGGGACGACTCCTTCGGCAACCACGTCCGGGCGTTCGCCCCGCCGGCGGCCGCGCTGCTGCTCGGGGTGGCGGCCCTGCTGGGGCGGTGGACGGCCGTCCGGGTCACCGCGCTGCTGCTGGGCGCCATCGGGCTGTACGACCTGGGCCGGGCCGTCTGGGAGCCGGGCGGCCTCGACGTCTGGTGGGTCGGCTACATCGGGATGGCCACGCTGCCGTTCGTGGTGGCCGCGCTGCTGCTGGCCGTCGCGCCGACCGACCTGCTGCCCCGGCCGAACCTGCGGACCGCCGCTCTGGTGCTGGCCTCGGCGGTCGTCGGCGGGGTGCTGGAGGTGGTCCAGGACTGGGACGACACCAGCTTCCGGCTGGACCTCCAGTGGTTCGTGGTGCTGCTGCTCGCCCCGACCCTGCTGACCTTCGCGGGGCTGCGCGGGCGGACGGGGCCGGCCGCGGTGGGGCTGGCGGTGCTGGTGCTGACCGGGCCCGGCAGCCTGTTCAACATCTGGCGGGAGGCCCGCGGGGTCTCGCACCTGTTGCCGGTGGCGGTGCCGGTGCTGGCCGTGCTGGTCCTGGTGGCGCTGGCGGAGCGGCGGTTCGGTCGGCAGGAGTCCTTCGGGATGGTGCCGGGACGGGTGTGACCGGCTCCACCACTGGCCTGTCGCGTCCCCGCCCCCCGGCGTGACCGCACCCCCGCTCCCGGCGTGACCGGAACGGGGGTGCGGGTCTCGCCGGGGGCGGGGGGATGTGGCAGGCTGTCTGATATGTCTAGACCAATTTTCGAAGTCATCGCGCTGACGCCCCAGGACGCCCAGGCAGCCGAGTCCGGCGGCGCCGACCGGCTCGAACTGGTCACCGACATGGCCGCCGACGGACTCACCCCCTCCGTCGAGGACTTCGCCCGGATCCGGGCCGCCGTCGACCTCCCGCTGCGCGTCATGCTCCGGATCCGGGACGGCTTCGCCCCCGGCGACCTCGACGAGCTGTGCGCCCGGGCCGCCGCGCTGCGGGCCGAGGGCGCCGAGGAGTTCGTGCTCGGCTTCCTGGACGCCGGGGGCGCCGTCGACCTGGCCGCCACCACGGCCGTCGCCGAGGCGATCGCCGGCTGCCGCTGGACCTTCCACCGGGCGATCGACCACAGCGCCGACCGGGCCGCGCTGCGCGCCGCCGTCGGGGCCCTGCCCGGGCTGGACACCTTCCTCACCTCCGGCGCGGCCGCCGGGGTGGACGCCGGCCGGGAGGTGCTGTCCGCCGAGCTGGCCCGGGCGGGCGAGCCCGGGTACGCCCAGCGGATCCTGATCGGCGGCGGCCTGCGGGCCGAGCACGTCGAGGGGCTGCGGGCGGAGGGCTTCGACGCCTTCCACGTCGGCGGCGCGGTGCGGGCCGACGGCTGGCTGACGCCGGTCGACGCGGCCAAGGTCGCCGAGTGGCGGGCGATGATCGACGCCTGAACCAGGCGCCCGAGCCTGTCGGAGGGGCCGGTCCCGGTGCCGGGACCGGCCCCTTCCGCGCGTTACCCGAGCTGCTCCGGGAGCGGCTCGGCGTGCAGCACCGTCAGGCCGGAGACGGCACGGGTGAGCGCCACGTACAGCCGGCGCAGGCCGGTCCGCTCGTCCGGCTCGCCGGCCACCACCGCGGCCGGTTCGTCCAGCACCACGTAGTCGTACTCCAGACCCTTGGCCAGCGAGGCGGGGACGAGGGTCAGCCGGCTCTCGGCGCTGGTCTCGGTGCCGGGGGAGAGGTGCGCCAGTCCGGCGGCGGTGAGCAGCTCGGCGAGCCGGGGGATCCGGGCGTCGGCGGCGATCAGGCCGGTCGAGCCCTCGTGCTCCAGCGCCTCCCGGCAGGCCGCCAGGACGGCCGCGTCCAGGTCCGGCTCCGCGCCGTCGACCGGGCGGATCTCCAGGGCGCCGGGGGTGTCGCGGACGGAGGTCGCCGGGGCCAGGCCCGGGGCGATCGCGGGCAGCAGCCGGGAGGCGTAGGCGATGACCTCCTCGGGCACCCGGAAGCCCTTGGTCAGCTCCTCCACGTGCGCCTCGGGCTTGCCCAGGTGGTGCAGGGCGTCCGGCCAGCTCGCGGTCGCCCACGGGGTGGTGCCCTGGGCGAGGTCGCCGAGGACGGTCGCCGAGCCGGTGGTGCAGCGGCGGCCGACCGCGCGGTACTGCATGGGGGAGAGGTCCTGGGCCTCGTCCAGCACCACGTGCCCGAGCGAGGGCGTGCGCTGGACGAGGTCCGTCGCCTCGTCGACCAGGACGGCGTCGGCGGGGGTCCAGCGGGCGGTCTTCACCGAGCGGCCGGGCTTGGGCCAGAGCACCGCCCGCTGCTCCTCGGCGGTCAGCACGCCCTCGGCGCACGCGGCCAGGAACTCCGGGTCGGAGAGCAGCCGCAGCACCAGCTTGGCCGGGTCGACGGCCGGCCAGCACTCCTTGACCACGGCCTTGACGGCGGCGTTGCGGGCCACCGCGTCCTGCACCCGGTCGTCCGGGGCCTCGCCGCCCTGCTCCATCTTGAGCAGCACGGTGTGCGCGATGCGCTGCGGCAGGGCGTCCCGGGCGGCGCCGTAGCGGACCTCGCGGGCCTTCAACTCCTCGATGATCCCGATCAGTTCGTGTGCCGGGACACGCCAGCGGCGGGAGCCGCGGACCACCACGCAGGGTTCGGTGGGCAGCGTGATGCCCGCCCGTACGGCCCGGCGGAGCACCTCGGCCATCCGGGCGTCGCCCTTGAGCCGGGCCGCCTCCGGGTCGTCCTCGCCCCGCACCTCGACGTGGGCGACCAGCTGCTGCACGGTGGCCTGGGCGACCTCCAGCTCGCCGAGGGCCGGCAGGACCTGCTCGATGTAGGAGAGGAAGGCGTTGTTCGGCCCGATCACCAGGGTGCCGGTCCGGGCCAGCCGCTCGCGGTGGGCGTACAGCAGGTAGGCGACGCGGTGCAGGCCGACCGCGGTCTTCCCGGTGCCGGGCGCCCCCTGGACGCAGATGGTGCCCGTGATGTCGGAGCGGACGATCTCGTCCTGCTCGGGCTGGATGGTGGCGACGATGTCGCGCATCGGGCCGACGCGGGGCTTCTCGATCTCGGCCGCGAGCAGGGCGGAGGAGGTCTCCTGCTCGGCGGGGTCGGTGAGGTGCTCGTCCTCGTAGGCGGTGAGCTCGCCGCCGGTGTAGCCGAAGCGGCGGCGGCGCTCGACGTCCATCGGGTCCTTGCGGCTGGCCCGGTAGAACGGCTGGGAGACCGGGGCGCGCCAGTCGATCACCATCGGGTCGCCGTCGGCGTCGTGGACGTGCCGGCGGCCGATGTAGAAGTTCTCGCCCCCGCCGCCCTCGCTGAGTTCCTCGCTGACCGCGTGGAGGTAGTCGAGCCGGCCGAAGAACAGCGGGGTGTCGGAGAGGTCGGCCAGGGCGGCGATCCTGGCCTCGATCTGGTTCTGCAGGATGACGGCGGTGACCCAGGTGCCGGTCACGTCGCGGATGTCGAGGGACTGGACGTCCTCGCGCATCGCCCGCAGCGCGGACCGGGACGAGGCCAGGTGGTCGCGCTCGCGCTGGAGCGGGTCGGTGGTGGGGGTGGCGGGCACAGCGAACCTTCCCGGCTGCCCCGGAGGCGGGCGCAGCGGATCGATGGAGCTCACGGTGGGGTACAGCCGACCGGTTGCCGTGCGGTCGGCACCTCCCCCGGCTGCCGGCGGAAAACGCGCCAGGTACCACGGTTCGGGAGGGGGCAGACGGACGATCTTAGACCCGTGCGCCTCGGGGTTCCAGCCCCGCAGGTCTCAGGGGGTGCCGGGGGTCCCGTACACCCGCAGGAGGACGTCCGTCCTGGTGGGTACGGCCTTCGGAGTGATGCCCTGGGCCGTCCGGGTGCCTACCGTTGGAGACATGAGCACCGAGAACCGCAACCCCCGTACGGGCCCGGCCGGCGCGACCGCCGTCCAGGGCCGCCACCGCAACCCGCTGAGCACCGCCGTGCGCAACGTCGGGATCGCGCTGGACACCGCCGCGCGCGTGATCTTCCTCGGGCGCGACGGTGTCCGGTACTGAGGCCCGCTAGAGGACGTCGTCCGCGTCGATGATGCGGTAGGCGTAGCCCTGCTCGGCCAGGAAGCGCTGCCGGTGGGCGGCGAAGTCCTGGTCCACGGTGTCCCGGGCGACCACCGAGTAGAAGTGCGCCGAGTGCCCGTCCGCCTTGGGGCGCAGCACCCGGCCGAGGCGCTGGGCCTCCTCCTGGCGGGAGCCGAAGGTCCCGGAGACCTGGATGGCCACCGTGGCCTCGGGCAGGTCGATCGAGAAGTTCGCGACCTTGGAGACGACCAGGACGCCGATCTCCTTGTTCCGGAAGGCGTCGAAGAGCTTCTCGCGCTGGGCGTTGCTGGTCTCGCCCTTGATCACGGGCGCGTCCAGGGCCTCGCCGAGCTCGTCCAGCTGGTCGATGTACTGGCCGATGATCAGCGTCTGGTCCTTCTCGTGCTTCTTGACCAGGGCCTCCACCACCCGCCGCTTGGTCGCCGTGGTGGCGCAGAAGCGGTAGCGCTCCTCCGGCTCGGCGGTCGCGTAGGCGAGCCGCTCGGAGTCGGTCAGGGTGACCCGCACCTCGCAGCAGTCGGCGGGCGCGATGTAGCCCTGGGCCTCGATCTCCTTCCACGGGGCGTCGAAGCGCTTCGGGCCGATCAGGCTGAACACGTCGCCCTCGCGGCCGTCCTCGCGCACCAGGGTGGCGGTCAGGCCGAGCCGGCGGCGGGCCTGGAGGTCGGCGGTGAACTTGAACACCGGCGCGGGCAGCAGGTGCACCTCGTCGTAGACCACCAGGCCCCAGTTGCGGGCGTCGAACAGCTCCAGGTGGGCGTAGACGCCCTTCCGCTTGGTCGTCATCACCTGGTAGGTGGCGATGGTGACCGGGCGGATCTCCTTCCGGGTGCCGCTGTACTCGCCGATCTCGTCCTCGGTGAGCGAGGTGCGCTTGACCAGCTCGTGCTTCCACTGGCGGGCCGAGACGGTGTTGGTGACCAGGATCAGCGTGGTCGACTTGGCGTGGGCCATGGCGGCGGCGCCGACCAGCGTCTTGCCGGCGCCGCAGGGCAGCACCACGACGCCGGAGCCGCCGTGCCAGAAGCCCTCGACGGCCTGGGACTGGTACGGGCGCAGCTGCCAGCCGTTCTCGTCCAGGTCGATCGGGTGCGCCTCGCCGTCCACGTAGCCGGCGAAGTCCTCGGCGGGCCAGCCGAGTTTGAGCAGCACCTGCTTGATCTGGCCGCGTTCGGAGGGGTGCACCACCACGGTGTCGGGGTCGACCCGGGCGCCGACCAGCGGGACGATCTTCTTGGAGCGCAGCACCTCCTCCAGGACCGGGCGGTCGGTGGTGGTCAGCACCAGCCCGTGGGTGGGGTGCTTGGACAACTGGAGCCGGCCGTAGCGGCCCATGGTGTCCGCCACGTCGACCAGCAGGGCGTGCGGCACCGGGTAGCGGGAGTACTTCACCAGGGCGTCGACGACCTGCTCGGCGTCGTGCCCGGCGGCCCGGGCGTTCCACAGCCCGAGCGGGGTCACCCGGTACGTGTGCACGTGCTCGGGCGCCCGCTCCAGCTCGGCGAACGGGGCGATGGCGCGGCGGCAGTCGGCGGCCTTGGGGTGGTCGATCTCCAGGAGGAGAGTCTTGTCGCTCTGGACGATGAGCGGTCCGTCGTTCACGCGGGGGAGCCCTCCACTGGCTGACAGGCTGACTGACTGGGTCTGACGCAGACCCTCCAGTGTCGCTCATTTCGCGCGGAACGTGGGCGGGCTACTTCCATTCGTAGAGCACGGCCCGGCCCGCGCCGGTGGGCTCGTTGTCGAACTCGAACAGGCCGACCAGGTCGTTGAGGCGCAGGAAGGCGTCGGCGGCGCTCTCGAAGTAGATGCTGCCGCGCCAGCTGACGGCCCCGCCCTGGGTGAAGTGGCCGATGCCGCTGCCGTGCCAGCTGTAGGTCTCGCCCTTGTCGGTCATGCCGACGCCCTGGCCCTCGCCGAACAGCGAGCCGTCGGGCCGCAGCTCGGACTCGTAGGTGACGAACTCCCGGACGGAGTGGCCGAGCACCTGGCCGACGCCGGTCATCGACACCTCCAGTGCGGGCCCGCCGACCGTGGCCAGCACCCGTCGGCCGCTCTCCGTGGTGGTCAACTCCGCGATCCGGTCACCGAGCATGGTGGGTGCCTCCTTGTCGAGAACCCCCTGTTCCCGGAGTACGCCCGTGGGCGCGGCCCGTCAACTGCTCCGAGTGACCACGGTGCGTGCTCGCTCGTTGAGCCGGGCATGAAGAACTCGAAGCGCGTTCTCACCGCCCTGGCCCTGATGGGCACGGCCTTCGCCGCCACCGCCTCCTCGGCCGGCTCCGCCCACGCCCTCGCGGGCATCGGGGAGGGGCCCGGCGGGCTGCTGGCCGCCCCCGGATTCCTGATCGCCGACCAGGTCGGCGGCGGCTCGCTGCCGGTCGGCCAGGGCCAGATCGGCAGCCTGGCGGACCAGGCCGTCAAGCAGAAGATGAAGGAGTCGCAGGGGCACTGACGCCCCTTCACCTCCCGTCCTGCTCGTCCCGCGCTACTCGTCCAGTTCCGCGACCCCGGTGATCCGGTGCAGGGCGAAGGTGCGGAGTTCGTCGGCGTGGTGGTCGAAGGCGGTGACGAAGCCGCCCTCGACCTTCACCGGGTCGATGATCCGCTGGCTGGCGATGCCCTCGGCGTTGAGGTAGCCGATCCACATCCGCTCGCCGAGCAGGACGGCGGTCTGGAGGGTGGCGAGGGTCTCGGCGGCGGCGGTGCGGGGGAGTTGGCGCGGGTCGGGGGTCGGCTCGCGGCGGCTGGCGGTGGCGGCGCGGTCGCCGGCCCGGACGGCCTTGATCGCGGCGGCGAGCAGGGTGTCGTCGGGGGTCGGCGGCCCGTCGGGGACGGGCGTGGGGGCGCTGCGGGGCGGGGTGCGGTGGCTGTCCGGCCGGGTGATCAGGACGTCGCCCTCGGCGGATTCGGCGGCCGGGGCGTAGCCCATGGTGCGCAGGGCGGCGAGCAGGACGTCCGGGGCGGCCTGGGCGGCGAGCACGGTGGGGGCGAGCAGGCGCAGCCGCAGGTCGGCGGCGCGGCGGTCGGCGAGCACCTCGTTCAACAGGGCCGGGTCGTCGCAGCGCAGGTACGAGGAGGCGGCGCCGACCCGCAGGATGCCGTGCCGCCGGGCGACGTCGTCGATCAGGTAGGCGAGCGGCTGGGGGACGGGCGTACGGCTGTGCTGGGCCAGGAAGGCCTGGAGGTCGGCGGCGGTGCGGCCGGCGTCGAGGGCGCGGCGTACGGAGGTCGGGGTGAAGCGGTAGACGGTGGCGCCGCCCTTGGACTCGATGTCGGCGCAGAGCGCGAGCGCCTGGGCGAGCGGGGTGAGCAGCGGGCCGGGGGCGATCGCGGTGAGGTCCGGCTGGAGGATCACGTGGTCCAGCGGCCGCGGGAGCAGCGGGGCGAGCACCTCGGCCGGGTCGGACTCGGCGGTGAGCAGGGCGCGGGCGGGGGCGCCGAGGGCGCCGCGGCCGGTGATGCCGAGCAGTTCGGCCTCGGCGAGGGTCCAGGTGGTGAGGTCGTCGCGCAGCTCGTGGCCGTCCGGGCCGGTGGGGCCGCCGCGCAGCGGGCGCTGCCAGCGCAGGGTGGGCAGCAGTTCCGCGGCGGTGGCCGGGGTGCCGGGCGGGAGTTCGGCGAGCAGGGCGAGGGCGGCCCGGCGTACGGACGGGGCGAGGGTGCGGTCGAGTTCGGGGCCGAGGGCGGCGCGCGGCTTGCCCTTGCCGTCCTGGGTGCCGGTGAGGGCGGGGACGCGGGTGGCGGTGAGCCAGGCGGCGGCCAGGACGGACCAGCGTTCGGCGGTGTCCAGTTGCAGCCAGCCGTCGTAGGCCGGGGTCGGCGCCCAGCATTCGTCGGCCTCGCCGTCGGGGGCCAGCAGCCCGGCAGTGTAGGCGAGTTCGAGCCAGAAGGCGGCCTGCTGCTCGGTGGCTTCCAGGCTCTGGGCGGCGCGCTTGAGGTCGCGTACGCCGAGGCCGCCGGCCCGCAGGGTGGGCGGCGGGGTGAGGCCCCAGGTGTCGAGGAGTTCCTCGACGGTCTTGACGGCGGTGTGCGCCTGGCCGGCGGCGGCGCTGTCCACGGTCTGTGGATCGCGCGGGGGCGCGGCGGGCGCGGGCTCGGGCTGGAGCGGTTCGACGGTGCGGTGGGTGCGGCCGCCGCGCAGGTGCAGGGCCAGTTCGCGGGGCAGCACCACGCTGCCCGGGCTGGTGGGCAGCAGCAGGCCGCGGGCCAGCAGCCATTCGACCGGGCTCTGCGCGTCCTCGGCGGTGACCGGGCGGGTGGCGTCCGGGACGGTGCCGGTGGGCGGTCCCCAGACCAGCCGGTCCAGCAGCCGCAGGGCCGGCTCGGGGGCGGTGTCCAGCAGGGCGGTGCAGCGGGCGCGGTCGGTGAGCAGGGCGGCCAGGGCCGCGACCGCGGTGACCGGGTCCGGGGTGGCGGGCTGCCCGGCGGAGGCGAGCAGTTGTTGCAGCCGGGCCGGGGACATGCCGGTGGTGGCGTCGGCGAGGGTCGGGCCGAGGCCGGTGCGGCCGGGGTTGGCGGCGGTCGGGGCGAGCGCCTCGCGGACGGCGAGCACCAGCCGCAGGCCGTTGTCGGGGCCCCAGAGCAGCGCCCGGTCGCGCAGGACGGCGACGGCGCGGGGGAGCGCGGCGGCGACGGCGGCGCGGTCGGCCGGGGTGAGCGGGGTGGCGCCCGGGTGCGGCTTGACCTTGGCCGGGCCGGTCAGCAGGGTGCGGACGGTGGCCAGGGAGGTGCCGTCCGGGGCGGTCGCCAGGGCCTCGGCGACCTGGAGGGTGAACCGGTCGAGCCGCTCCAGGGCGCGCAGCGCCGAGGCGCGCGAGGACAGCCGGGCGGAGAGCTGGGTGAGGTCGCCGGGGACGGGGTTCAGCAGGTCGGGGCGGGACCGGAGCAGGGCGGCGAGCGCGTCGTCCGGGCGGGCGCGCAGTTCCTCGGCGAGGGTGCGGGGGCCGGCGGGCGTCCTGCTCTGGCGTTGAGGGCCCTGCTGTGTGGTCATTCGACCTAGGTTAGTCGGGCGCGCCGACGGTGGGGTGTGCTCCTGCGGCGGGCCGGGGTCGGGCCGGGTGGCCGGCCGGGGTCGGTGCGCTCGGGGGCGGCGGCGTGCGCGGCGGTGTGCGCGGCGGGTTCGTGGCGGGACTCGCGTCGGCGGGGCACGGTGGGTAGCGTCACCGCCGAGGGCGGTTCGGTGGGCGGTCGCCGCTGTTCGGCGGACGGCGTGGGCGAGGCGGGGTGTCGGTGATGACGGACGGCGAGTGGTGGCGCAAGAGCGGGCCGTGGAGCGAGCGGTCGGGGTCGTCGGGTGCGGCCGTGCCGTCGACGCCCGCCGCGCCGTCGACGCCTCCCCCGGCTGCTCCGCCGGCCGGTGCGTCCGAGGGGCCGGCGGCGGAGGACAGTGTGTACGGGCCCTCGGTCGTGTCCGGGTACACCGGGACGGGCGCCATCCCGAACGTGTCGCTGGACCTGCCGGGCGTCTCCTCGCCCGAGGCCGGTGCGGAGTCGATCCCGCCGCCGACGGTGCAGAGTTCGAGCCCGTGGACGATGACGATGCTCGACTTCTCGGACGCGCCGCGGCCGGTGCCGAAGCCGATCCCCGAGCAGCGCGCGGAGGAGGCGGCGCAGGACGCGGCGCAGGCCGGGGGACCGGCCGGACAGGCCGGTGGGCGGCCGGTGCGCCTGTCGAAGCGGCAGCGGAAGGCACAGGCCAAGGCCACGCAGGCGAAGGCCGCGAAGGCCGCCGCGGCCCAGGGGGCCCGCAGGCCGTCCCCGCTGATCCTGCTGTCCTGCGGGCTGTTGGTCGGCGGTGCGGTGTCCGGGTTCTTCCCGGCCATGCTGGCGGGCTGGGGGCTCGGCTACCTGTCCCGTCAACTCTCCGATCTGACGCGTAAGTTCGTGATCCTGGGGATCCCGCTGGTGACGATGAGCGCGACCGCGCTGTTCGCGATGCGAACGGCCAAGCAGGGGGCGGGCGGTGGCGGTGGCGGGGTGCAGACCGGTTCCCCGCTGGGGCAGTTCAGCTGGTCGATGGCTCCGGGCGTGTTGCGCACCGCGGCGGTGCTGACGGCGGTGGTGCTGTTGCTGCTGAGCATGCGCCGCCGGCCGCCGCAGCAGCAGGGCTGAGCCCTCGGGCCGTCCCCGTCCCCGTGCCCGTGCCCGTGCCCGCCCCCGCCCCCGGGCCCGGGGGCGGCCCGGCGGTTCAGCAGAGCGCCGTGAAGCCCGTGCAGAGCAGGCGGATGCTGCGGACGTACTTCTCGTCCTGGCCGATGCGCGGGATCAGGTCGCCCATGACCAGCGGGAACCGTTCGCACAGGTCGGCGTAGAGCTCGGCGGTGACGGTCGGCGGGGCGGCGGGCTGGTTCTGCTCCTGGAGCACGAAGCCGGTGACGTGGCTGAGCAGGGTGTCGGCGGCGGTGCCGCAGTGCTCGGCGGGCAGGCCGGCGTCGAGGAGGGTGCGCAGCAGGCGTTCCATCAGGGAGAGGCCGCCGGTGCTGAGCACGCCGGGGCTCTCGGCGAGGAGTTGGGCGCCGCCGGCGTGCTGTTTGATCTCGTGGCGCAGGGTGGTGGCCTGGGCCTCGACGCGGTCCTGCCAGCGGGCGTCGGGCGGGAGGGCGGCGAGGGCGGCGGTGCCCGCGTCGTAGGCGCGGCGGCTGATCCGGTCGGCCATCAGGGCGAGCAGTTCGTCCTTGCCGCGCACGTGGTAGTAGAGGCTGCCGGCGTGGGCGTCGAGGCGTTCGGCGACCTGGCGCATGGACAGGTTCTGGTAGCCGACCTCGGCGAACACGGCCATGCCGGCATCGACGATGCGCTCCTTGGTGAGCTTCATGCGGTCCACCGTACCTCGTTTTCCAACACTGTTCGAAAACTGTGCTAGCTTGGCCCCATCAGGTTTTCGAACGGCGTTGGAAAACGTCGGAACCGGGGGGAGGGCCAGTCATGGACGCCATCGTCTTCAACGTGACCACGGCTGCGCTGATGGTCATGATGGTCAACTGCGGGCTCGGCGTGGTCGGCCGCGACACCCTGCGCGGACGGCCGCTCCCGTGGGCGGCGATCGCCCTGACCGCCGTCGCCGTCGGCGGGGTGCTGCTCCAGCTGGTGTGGTCCGGCGCCATGGACGCGCTGGACGCGGACCCGGCCCGGTCCGGCTGGTGGCGCGAGTACACCTCGGTGTTCATGCAGAACGGCGGCCTCTTCGGCGGCCTGTGGAACCTCGTCACCCTCGCCGCCGTCGCCGCGCTCGCCCAGTGGTACTGGGGCGGCACGCTCACCCTCGGCTTCTTCCTGGCCGGCATCCTGCTGCCCGGCCGGATCGACACCCTGCTCGGCATCGGCGGCGGCCCCAGCACCGACCCCCGCAACTTCGCGGGCAGCTCCGGCGCCACCTACTTCCTCGGCGCCACCCTGGCCCTCGCCTTCCTCACCCGCACCCGGCTCCCCAAGGAGCTCGCCCTGGCCGCCGGCGTGCCGGCGCTCGGTCTGGCGATGTGGTTCGCCCAGGAGAACGGCCACGGGCTGGTGGCGGTCTACGGCTTCGTGCTCGGCGGGGCGGTCTGGGCGGTCCGGCGGCAGGTGGTGGCGCGGCGCGGGGCGGCGGACCGGGCGGCGGCCTGACGGTAGCGCGGCCCCCGGGCCCGTCGCCCAACTCCCTTGCGGGGTACGGTGACGGGCCCGATCCCGTTCCGCGACCCGGAGGTGCCCGGTGGCCCGTCTGTACGTCCGTTCCGACCTCGACCCGAGCGACCGGGAGGCGCACGTCGCCGTCCTGGTCGTCGACCCCGACGGCACCCCGGGCGAACGGGCGCTGGACCGGCTCGGCTCGTACTGCTACGAGGGCGACCGGGCCTTCTTCCTGCTGGCGACGGACGGTTGGGCCGAGCAGAGCCGGGACGGCGACCGGTTGACGGTGTCGATCGCCGTCTACCCGTACGCCCTGGTGCAGGTGCGCGTCGACCCGTTCGACTTCCCGCTCCGTTCGGCCCTCGATCCGGAGGCCGCCGTGGTCCTCACCGCCGAGGTGACCGTCCCGGGCCTGCCGGCCCGGCTCTCCGAGGCCACCGCCGTGTTCACCGGGGCGGCCGACGTGCCCCTGGAGGTGCTGCTGGCCTCCGAGGACGACTGGCCGATGGTCCTCGCGCCCGGGCCGGCCGAGGACGAGGACGACGACGGGGCGGACGGGGCGTACGAGGGCGCCAGGGCGGTCAACTGACCTGCGAGGCGGCCATGGTGAGGATCCCGTCGAGGACTGCCGCCGGGTCGTCCGTGGTCAGCGAGTGCCCGGCGCCGGGCACGATCCGGACCCGGGCGGCCGGGGCGAGCCGGTGCAGCCGCTCGGCGACGGCCCGGGTGTCGTGCAGGGCGCTGCGCTCGCCGAGCAGGAAGAGCGCGGGCACGTCGAGGCGGGCCAGTTCGGCGTCGTCGAGGGTGGTGGCCAGCGGCAGGCGGCGGCGGAAGCCGGTCGAGGCGCGCATCAGGGTCATCAACTCGGCCTCCAGGATGGCGCTGTTGCCGACCGCCCGGGCCAGGCGGGGGCGGAGCGCGCGCGGGGCCAGGGCGGCGAGGCCGCCGAGGATCACCCAGGTGTAGAAGCGGCGGCCGACGTCGGCCAGGCCGGCCGGGTCGACCAGGGTGAGGGTGGCGGTCCGGCCGGGGTGGCGGAGCTGGTGGTGGAGGGCGATCCAGCCGCCGTAGGAGCAGCCGACCAGGTGGGCGGTGGGGACGTCGAGCGCGGCGAGGAGGTCCTCCAGCCAGTCGGCGGCGTCGTGGCCGTCCCTGATCGGGGTGGTCTGCACGCTGGCGCCCGGTTCGCCGACGGTGTCCACGGCGATGACGGGGTGCCGCTGGGCGAGGCGTTCGACGTACGCGTGCCACATCAGCGCGTTGCCGCCGGAGCCGGGGAGCAGGACGACCGGCTGTCCGTGGGCGGGGCCGGCGCGCAGGACGCGGGTGGCGCCGAAGGCGGTGGGCACGGTCGTCGCGGTGCGCTGCCCGGGCCAGAGGCGGGTCAGGGCGTGCTCGTAGGCGGTGCGGAAGCGGGCTTCGGCCTTGCCGTTCGTGAACTCGCTGATTCGCATGGTACATGTGTATCACATGCATGATACGTGTGTACCAATGTGCACCGGGACAAGGGAGGCCGAACCGTGGCCGAGAAGGTCGACCATGAGGAACGCCGACGGCAGATCGCCGAGGCCCTGCTGCGCATCGCCGACACCGAGGGCCTCCAGTCGGCCAGCATGCGGGCGGTCGCGACCGAGGCCGGCGTCTCGCTCCGGCTCGTCCAGTACTACTTCACGACCAAGCAGGGCCTGCTGCTGGACGCCCTGGCCCGGCTCGGCACCCAGCTCCAGGCCCGGATGGAGCGCTGGATCGGCGAGGCCCGCGCCCCGCGCGAGGTGGTGACCGCGATCCTCTCCTGCATCCTGCCGACCGACGCCGAGAGCCGCCGGATCACCCGGACGTACGCGGCGTACTACACGCTGGTGCTGGGCGACCCCGAGGTGCTGGAGCAGCGGGCCGCGCAGCCGCCCGTCGTCCTGGAGGGCTTCCTGGTCAAGCAGTTGCGCGCCGCCCAGGCGGCCGGAACGATCGCACCCGGGCGGGACGTCGGGATGGCCGCCGCCGGGCTGCTGGCGATGGTCAACGGGCTGGGGGCGAGCGTCCTCGGCGGCCAGCGCACCGGCGAGCAGGCGCTGGCCGTCCTCACCCACCACCTGGACGAGCTGTTCCTGGCGCCGCGCGGTTAGCGTCCCCGCTGCCCTCGGTGCCGCTCCGGCCTGCTGCCACCCCTCCGGCTGCGGGGGTTAACACCCGTACGGGAAGGGTGCTTTCCCCGTTCTGCGGCCGTGTCCGGCGCACCAGACTCGGGGCATGCCCACACAGCCCGTGACGATGACCAAGGCCGCGCCGGCTCCGGCGGCCGCCGCCCCGCAGCCGGAGGGCGGCGGCAGCGACTTCGCCCAGCTGAGCCGCCGGATCGCCGCCGAGGGCCTGCTGGACCGCCGTCCCGGCTACTACGCGGCCCGCATCGGGCTGGTGCTCTTCGCGTTCGTCGACGGCTGGTGCGCCCTGTACGCGATCGGCGACACCTGGTGGCAGCTCCTCCTGGCCGCCGTGATGGCCGTGGTCTTCGCCCAGGTCGCCCTGCTCTCGCACGACCTGGCGCACCGCCAGGTGTTCACCCGGCGGGCGCCCAGCGAGATCGGCGGCCGGATCGCCGCCAACCTGCTGATGGGCATGAGCTACGGCTGGTGGATGAACAAGCACACCCGCCACCACGCCAACCCCAACCACGAGGAGCGCGACCCGGACGTCTCGCCCGACCTCGTGGTCTGGTCCCAGCGGCAGGCCCGGCAGGCGAGCGGACTGGCCCGCTTCATCGGCCGCCGGCAGGCGTACCTGTTCTTCCCGCTGCTCCTGCTGGAGGGCCTCAACCTCAGCTTCAACAGCTTCCGGGCGCTGCGCGGCCCCGCGGTGAAGCGGCCGGTGCTGGAGGGCGTCCTGCTGGTCGTCCACTTCGCGGCCTACTTCGGCCTGGTCTTCGGCGCGCTGCCGTTCGGCAAGGCCGTGGCCTTCGTCGCCGTGCACCAGGCGCTGTTCGGCGTCTACCTGGGCTGCGTCTTCGCGCCGAACCACAAGGGCATGCTGATGGTGACGCCCGGGATGCGGCTCGACTTCCTGCGCCGCCAGGTGCTCACCTCGCGCAACGTCCGCGGCGGCCCGATCCTCGACGCGCTGATGGGCGGCCTCAACTACCAGGTGGAGCACCACCTGTTCCCCAGCATGCCGACCCCCGCGCTCGGGCGGGCCGCCCGGATCACCCGGGAGTTCTGCGCGGAGAAGGACATCCCGTACTACGAGGTCGGCCTGCTCCGTTCGTACCGGGAGATCCTCACCCACCTGCACCGGACCGGGGAGCCGATCCGTTCCGGGAGTTGAGGGGCCGCCGGGGCCGCCGGGGCCGGTACGGCGGGGATGCGCAGGAAGTCGGCGGGGCCGACTTCCTGCGCCGTGGTCTACTCCCGGCCGTTCCGGCCCGGGAGGGCGCCGGGGCCGGGCGGAAGCTGGGGCGGCAGGCCGTCCCCGCCCGCGGTGAGGGTGTCCGGCATGGTGGCCGCGGTGCAGAAGCCGTACACGTACAGGTCGAACGGCTGCGAGCTGTTGTTCCGCCCGCCGGCCATCCACCCCCGGGGGCCGTGGTTCCACCAAGGCGTGCTGACGGTCATGGTGAAGTCGCCGGGGCCGGCACTCGACTGGACGCCGCCGCTGATGGCCATCTCACCGGCCGGGCACTGCCTGCTCAGCACCGTGGCCTCCTCTCCCGGCTGGAGGGTGAGGTAGTTCCCCACCGCGTGGAGCAGGAGCGGCTCGTCGGCGATCCGGGCGGGGCCGGCCTGCTCCGCGAAGGCGATGTCGGAGCCGACGGCGAGCGCCGCCAGGACCGACACGGCGATGACACGACTGCGTTTCACGAGGACCTCCCGTACGACCGATGCGTCGCGAGGCTCCATCACCGTTCCGCGGGCCTTCCACCGCCCCGTTCACCCGGAGGCCGCAAGAGGCAACGATTCTCCGCCGCCTCTTCGAGTGAGGTCAGGCGGCCCCCACCGGATGGCCGGGGTCGTCCAGCCACACCGCCTGGCCGTCCGGCGAGACGGTGAGCCCGGCGGGGGCCGTCTCCGCTACGGGATGTCGGCGACGGCGACCGTCGGCGTGTGGTCGTCGGCCTCGGCGAGGGGGGTGCCGTCGGGGGACCAGAGGGCGGCGCCGCCGCAGCCGGTCCAGGGGCCGGAGGGGCCGACGTGGTTGGCGAGGACGACGTGCATGCCGGTCTGCCGGGCGATGCCCGGGTAGACGGTGGCGCGTTCGTGGATGCCGCCGCCGGTGCCGTAGAGGGAGCTGGCGAGGTGGACGTCGCAGCCGTCGGTGCCGCCCCGGCCGGTGAGGTCGGGGAAGTGGTTGTCGAAGCAGGTGGCGAGGGCGAAGCGGAGGCCGCCGAGTTGGAAGCGGCCGTCCTGGTCGCCCGCAGTGAAGGTGCCCTGTTCGTTCTCGTAGAGGTGCTGCTTGAGGTAGGTGGTGATCAGTGTGCCGTCGGGCCCGTAGACGTAGGTGCCGATGGCGGGTCGGGGTCCGTCGGTGGGGACGGCGCAGTTGAGGACGACGGCGATGCCGGTGGCCCGGAGCGGGGCGAGGCGGGGGTCGTCCGGGGTGACCCAGAGGGTGGGGTCGGCGGCGAGGGCTTCGAGTTCGTAGCCGGTGAGGGAGAGTTCGGGGAAGACGATCAGTTCGGCGCCCTGGGCGCGGGCCTGCTCGGCGAGGGCGACGAGTTGCCGGACGTTGGCGGGGATGTCGGCGGGGGCGCAGGTCAGTTGGGCGGCAGCGATCTTCATGACGTTCAGCATCGCAGGAAGTCGGCCTGGTCGACTTCCTGTTTTCGGTGCCCCCGAAGCACTCCCGGGGGCACCTTCGGAGGTGCCTCCGGGAGTGCTTCGGGGGCCGGGGAGTGCCTCTCGACGTGACTAGATCAAATGTTCCTCAGATGAGCTCACGAACCGTCGAACCGCGACCCTAGAGTCGGTTCGCACACCCTCTGGTTCACAATTCCGATGGAGCATCATGACGTTGATACGCCTGGCAGCCCTCGCGGCATCCCTGCTGGTCGCCCCGGTCGCGGGCGCCACCACCGCCCAGGCCGTTCCGGCCGACCCGACCCCGCCCCTGAGACAGGTCTCGGTCGAGATCGACGACAGCGCCGCGCCCGTCGCGGCCGGGACGGTCTCCGCCTTCGCGGACACGAAGCTCAGCAGCGGGGTGCTGAGCTTCTGGGCGCAGAGAGGTAGCCAGGCGGGCGGCAGCTACTACTCGATGAACGCCGGGATCTCGTACAAGAAGGACAAGGGCGGCAAGATCAACGCCCGGTTCTTCTACGAGGAGGGCGGCAACAAGCACTGGGACCAGGGGGCGTTCGAGCAGAAGGCCGGCGAGACCAAGAGTTACGGCTGGGGCGGCGCCGCGCTGCCCGCGAACTGCAGCGCGGTCGGCGGCATGGAGGTCACGGGCCAGGGCACCTTCCTGACCCCGCCGGAGCACCCCTGCTGAGGGGCGTCCGGTGAGTGAGTGAGCAGGTCGGTGGGCGCTCGGGGGCGTCCACCGGCCCGCTGCGTTGTCCGAGAGAAGTGCTGCCGGAAGAGCCGATGATCGAAGCGAGTCTGTCCGCCGTTCCCGCCCTGCTGCCCGTGTTCGGGGTGGTGGCGTTGTTGTTCTGTTCCGTCGCCGTGTGGCTGGCCCGTCGGAAGGGGGCGCCGGTGGTGCCGGCCGGGCTGCTGGGGGTGTGCCTGGCGGGGGAACTGGCGGTGACCCTCACTCCGACGACCGGGGGAGCGTCGTCGCGGCCCAGCTGTTCGGTCGGGCCGGAGGTGTGGGGGGAGGCGCTGTCCGAGCAGGGGGTGCTGAACGTCGGGCTGTACGTGCCGGTGGCATGGCTCGGGGTGTTGGTGTTCCGGCGGCCGGTGACGGTGCTGGCGGGCTGTGGGGTGCTGTCTGCGGTGACCGAGCTGAGCCAGACCCTGCTCGGGACGGGGCGGGCGTGTGACGCGGCGGACTTCGTCGACAACTCGGCGGGTGCGGTGCTGGGGGTGCTGCTCGGGGTCGCTTGGGTGCTGGTGCGGCGGGGTGGGTTTCCGAGGCCGGTGCGGGACGTCCGGAACGGGGTGGTGCTGGGCGTGGTGGGGTCGGTGGCCGTGGGGCTGGCGCTGTATGTCGCCGTTCCGGTCTACCGGAATCCTGCGGGCTTCGTCCGGTCGGAGACGGAGGACATCGTGACGGTGACGGAGGAGGCGAAGCGGTTGTTCGGGGCGGAGGTGAAGGTGCTGACCACCTCGTCGGGCGGCGCCGTGCTGAGCGTCGGCACGGATCGGGGCACCTTCGAGCTCGAACAGCCCGGCGGGAAGCTGATCACTTTCGTTGCCGCGGACCATGGCGTGGACGGCGGAAGCCTTACGGAGGAGCAGGTGCGGAGCGTCGGGCGTGCGTTCGCGGAGGCCTGGTTCGCCGACCAGATCGTGGGCGCGGAGCAGACGGTTGCTCCGGTCGGCTCCAACGGCGATGCCCGCGTGATCAGTTACCGGCGGCGGAACGCCGATGGCGTGCTGATGCCGATGCGGCTGGACATCACGGTGTCGACGTCGGGCCGCATCATGGCAGCGACGGCGAGGCGGGTCGCTGATCCTGAACTCCCGCACGTCACCGTGACGGTGGAGGTCGCGAAGAAGGCGGGGACTGCCGCACGGCCCGGGACGCGGGCCGATACGGCGTTCCTGTTGGCGAAGGAGGTCGGGGGGAAGTGGCGACCCTGCTGGGCGGTCAACCTGGTGAGGGAGGGTGAGGCGAAGGCTGCGGGCTTGGTGGCCTTCGTTGATGCGGTCTCCGGGCAGGTCGTCGCACAGCAGGGCTGAGGGTTAGATGTGGTGGTCGAACTCCCCGGCCTTGATGCCGAGGAGGAGGGAGGCGAGCGCGGCGGGAGCGGTGTGGAGGATGAGGTGGCCTTCGTCGGACTCGCGGAGTTCGACCGAACTGTCGGCCTTACGGATCTCCACGCACTCACTACCGGACCCGCTGAAGGATGACTTCTGCCACTCGGTGTAGGTCATGTTCGGCCTTTCATAGGCTTTTTGCGATCTTGCGGATCAGGCTACGAGACTTGCTCTCACTCAACGCCATCGATTCGGTACGGGCGAAGATCGATCGGTAGCTGGTGAGCTCGTTGACAGCGTCCATGTAGACGGGGCCGCGAGAGGACTCGATCTCCACGGTGTCGAGTTCGGATACCTTCCCGAGCGCATAGGTGAGGTTCTCGATAGCTCCGGGGAAGGTGTCGATGTCGAACGGCACGATCCGGACGGTCATCCATGGCAGCTCGGAGTCTTCGAGCAAGGATGCAAGCTGTTCCCGGAGGATCTCGACGCCTCCGAAGCGAGTCCACAGCGCCGACTCGTAGATGAAGAAGGTCATCTGCTTCTGATCGCGACGAAGATCCGTCTTGCGACGCATCCTGAAAGCGGTTCGTACCTCCAGCTCGTGCCTGGGGACCGGCGGGATCGATCGCCCGAACATGGAAGATGCGTAGCTGAGCGTCTGGCAGGAGCCAGGCATGTGGGTGAGCACCCACAGCATGAGGCTTTCCGCGCTCTTCTCAAGCTCGGCGACTTCCAGGAAGCCGTCCGGGATGGTGCCGCGATAGTCCTCCCACCAGCCCTTGGAACGGTCCTGGACCATGACTTCAAGAGCGTCGATCAGCGGGTCGTTCATGCACTTGCAGGCGGCGGCGAAGGAACGGAGTCGCTCCGGGCTCACCCCGACCTTGGCAGCTTCTATCTGGCTGACCTGGGTCCGGTCGATGCCGAGGTCTCTGGCGAGGGTGCCGGTCGACAGTCCGGCGGCCTCGCGCATCTTCCGAAGTTCGCTCCCGATGCGGCGCTGACGGAGCGTCGGGTTGATTCGAGGCGGCACTGGTTCCCTCCTTGCCGATGTGGCCCAAGTCTGCCGTTCTGCGCGGGCATGGGTCCACTTGAGGGTGAAGTTATCTGAACTTGGAATCACATGTGACTTCGATGGGCTATGGTCAATCTCACTTCGATCCGACGGATCGTCAGTAACGCTTGCCAGCAAGCGCCGCAGAGCAGCCATGCCCATCTGCCTGGCCTGGCTCACGGCGACGTGTGTCCGCCGGATTCCCCCTCTCAACCACGCCCGGGAGAACTCCCATGCGTCACCTCAACACGCCCTCGCTCGCCCTTGGCCGCCAGTCCCTCCAGGACGCCATGGTCCGCCTCGGCTGGCCCGCCACCACCATCTTCGAGGCCGAACTCTGCCTCCACGAACTCCTCGTGAACGCCTGGCGCCACGGCAAGACCCCCGCCCCCGTCGTCCAGATCCTCGCGATGACCCGCAACACCCTCCGGGTCTCCGTCTCCGACGAGAGTCCGCTCTTCCCCGACCTCCACGCCCCCTCCGTCCTCGCCGAGTCCGGACGAGGGCTCCAGCTGGTCGAGGGCCTCACCACCCGCTGGGGCGTCGACCCCCGCGAGCACGGCAAGGTCGTCTGGTTCGAGCTGGACGGTGCCCAGTGAGCCGCCACCCCATGCAGCCGACCGATCCCCGGATCCGCGCTTTCACGGACGCCCACATCCGTACGCTCCTCGCCGAACTCGACGAGCGCGGGCGCAAGTTCGGCCTGATCTTCCCCTCGGTCGCCACCGACCGCACCCTCGACGGCCGCGTCCTGGTCTGCTTCAACACGGCCCCGGCGTCGACCCTGCTGAACCTCCTCACCCTCCTCCTCGACGCCGACCGCGACCGAGAGCGCGAGCGGAACACCCCGTGCGGTTCCTGATCGCCGCCGCCTTCGCGACGCTCCTCGCCCTCGCGATCGCCACGGTCGCCCTGGGCGTCGTCACCGCCCTCCGGGCGGCTCCGCCGGAGCCCGACGAGGAGGCCTGAGCGCGAACAGCCGAAGAGGGCCGCCACCGCCCCCGGCGATCACGGCCCCCTGCTGTTCTGCCCGCCCTGCTCAGGCCTTCTTCTCGAACCCCGCGATCAGTTCGCGCGGGTCGAAGGTGACCCGGATCCGCGCGATCTTCCCGTCCTCCACGTGCATCCAGTTCGCCGTCGGTGCCGGCGGCGCGATGCTGGTGTTCAGCTCGAACCAGGTGATGACCTCGTCGCCCTCCGCCACCCGCACCTTCACGTCGATCTTCTCCAGCGCCTGACCGAGCCCCCGCAGCCCGCCCAGCGCCTGGTCGATCCCGGCCGCCTTGCCGAGCGGGCCCACGAAGTCGACGTCCTCGGCCAGCAGGCCCCGGAGGGTGTCGAAGTCGCCTGCCTCCCAGGCGGTGAAGTAGGTCTCGGCCAGCTCTCGCGCGTTCTTCGTCGTCGTCATGCCTCCATCCTTCCGCTACCTCATCCATTCGTCCAACAGATAGATCCGATGCCAGTTATCATCATCAGTTATGGAGATACACCAGCTGCGCTACTTCGCCGCCGTCGTCGACGAGGGTTCCTTCACGGCCGCCGCCGCCCGCCTGCACGTCAGCCAGTCCGGAGTGAGCACCCAAGTGGCCAAGCTGGAGAAGGAGTTGGGTCAGACCCTGCTCGACCGCAGCGGCCGCCGGGTCCACCTCACCCCGGTCGGCGAGGCCATCCTCCCGCTCGCCAAGAACGCGCTGGCCACCCTGGACGCCATCCAGCACACCGCCGCCGAGTTCGCCGACGCCGTACGCGGCCGGGTCCGGCTCGGCATGATCATGGGCTGCTCGATCCCGCCGTTCCTGGACACCGTGGCCGACCTCGGCCGCACCCACCCCGGTATCGAGCTGAGCCTCCACGAGGGGCACTCCGACCTGCTCCAGTCCCAGGTCCTGGCGGGCGCCCTCGACCTGGCCCTGATCGGCTACGCGGGCGAGGTGGCCCCCGGCCTGGAGGTCGGGGTGGTGGTCGACGACCCGATCGCCGCCGTCGTTCCCGTCGGCCACCCCCTCGACCGTCCGGGGCTGACCCTCGCCGACCTGCGCGGCGAGAAGATCCTCTGCCTCTCCCCGGGCACCGGGCTCCGCGCCGCCTACGACCGCTCCTGCGCCCAGCTCGGCCTCGACCCGCGCGTGGACATCGAGGCCAGCTCCCCGGCGGCGGTGCTCCGCCTGGCCGAGCGCGGCGCCGGGGTGGCCGTGCTCAGCGCCTCCGCCGTGGAGGGCGTCGGCCTGCGGGCCGTCCCGCTGACGGACGCCGCCGCGAACGCCCGCCTCGGCCTGGTCGCCCGCCGCGACCAGCACTCCCCGGCCGTGCGCCTCCTCCACGACAAGCTCACGGCGGCGATGCGGACCGACTGAACTGCCATTCCTGACAAGCGATGTGATGGAGTGGAACTCCGAGCCCGAGCCCGAGGAGGCCGCCGTGTCCCGCACGCCGCAGGAGATCTTCCAGAGCTACGTCTACGCCGGTGCGATGACCCGCAACGCCGACGCCCTCGCCGAGTGCTTCACCGAGGACGGCATCCTGGAGGCACCGCTGATGCCCGCCGGCGCCGCCTTCCCCCGGCGGCTGGTGGGTCGCGAGGAGATCCGCACCGTCATGGCCGCGTACTACGCACGGAGCGAGGCGAAGGCCGACCGCCCGCCGAACGTCGAGAAGTCCGCGTACGTGCTGCACACCACCGCCGACCCGGACGTGTTCATCGCCGAGATCGACACGGTCTTCGACGGGGACGAGGGCGAGGAGGACAGGGCCGTCTCCCTGGTGCAGATCGTCCGCGTCCGGGACGGCAGGATCGCCCGCCTCCGGGACTACTTCGCCCCCGACCTCATGAGCTGAACGGGCCGGCCGGCCCCTTCCATCGCTCGTCAGCCCGTCCACCGCGGGTCACGCCCCGAGGCCGCCAACGCGCGCTCCCACGCCGAGGCGTCCTCGGGCACTGCCACCGGCTCCGCGAACCCGCCGTACTGCCGGAACAGTTCGGCGTTCTCCGCGACGATCCCGCCCACCAGCAGGGCCAGTTCCTCGTCCACCTCGATCGCGCCGCCGACGGCCCGCGCCACGTCCCAGCCGTGCAGCAGCAGCTCCAGGACCAGCATCCGGGCGATCCCCACCGCCGGGAACGGCGAGCCGCCGAGGTCGACGTCCCCCTCCCAGGCCGCCGGGTCGGCCCAGGCCGCCACCGCCCGCTCCAGCTGGGCCGCGTACCCGGCGCGCCAGTCCGGATCCGCCGTGAAGTCCCGCTCGACCAGTGCCGCGGGCAGTTCGAGGCGCCGGGCCCGGTGCTCCAGGCCGTGCGAGGTGTACAGCACCCAGTGGTTGATCAGCGTCCGGGTGTCGAACTCCCCGCAGGGCGTCGGCGCGTCCATCGAGGCCCCGGCCGGGACGCCGGCGGCGACCTCGGAGGCGACGGCGGCGGCACGGGCCAGGAAAGGGTGCAGGGGGTGGGCGTTCATGCCCCGATCGTGCGCCGGGGGGCGCCGCCCGGTCTTGAAGAAACGCGACGGCTAGCCTGGCCCCATGGTTGCCCCCGACCCTCCCGACCTCGGGCGCGGCGTGCTCCACCCGGCCCGGGCCGCCGAGCTGATCAGCGTCGAACGGCTCGCCCCCGCGCCCGCCGTGGCGCGCTTCGTGGAGTTCTACTGGGTGGTCCGCTGGGACCTGGCCGGCCGGCCGCCGTACGAGCAGAAGGTGCTCGCCCACCCGAACGTCCACCTGGTCTTCGAGGCCCCGCGGGCCCGCGTCTACGGGGTGGACCGCTCGCTCTTCGTCCGCCGCCTCGAAGGCACCGGGCACGTGCTGGGCGTGAAGTTCCGGCCCGGCGCCTTCCGGCCCTTCGCGGGGCACGCGGTGAGCGCCCTCGCCGACCGGTCCGTCCCCGCCGCCGACTACTTCGGGCCGGGGGCGGACGAGGCCAACGCCCTGGTCCTGGACGGGCCGGGCGCCGCGCGGGCCGACGCCTTCCTGCTGCCGCGCCTGCCCGCGCCCGACCCGGTGGCCGAGGAGGTCGCCGCGATGGTGGAGCGGATCACCGGCTCCCCGGACCTGCGCCGGGTGGACGACCTGGCCCGCGAGCTGGGCCTGAGCGTCCGCCGTCTCCAGCGGCTGTTCGCCGAGTACATCGGCGCCTCCCCGAAGTGGGTGCTGCGCCGCGCCCGGCTCCACGAGGCCGCCGAACGGGCCGCGGCGGAAGGGGCGTTGGACCTGGCGGCGCTCGCCGTCGAACTCGGCTACGCCGACCAGGCCCATCTCACCCGGGACTTCACCGCGGCGGTCGGCACCTCCCCGGCCCGCTACGCGGGTTCGGGCTGAACATCAGGCGACTCAGGCGGCCGCCGTCGCAGCCGCAGCCGCAGCCGCCTCGGCGGCGGCCCGGCCACGGGCGCCGGCCCGCTTGGCGTAGGTGATGGTGAAGTAGATCAGCCCGCCGAGCACCGCGAACGGAAGGACGCTGTTGATGGTGACCACCGTGCCGTGCGAGAGCGTGTAGACGAACACGATCCGCAGCGCGGCCTCCAGGATGAACGCGGTGCCCCAGACGACGGTCAGGTTGCGCTGCACCAGCCGGAAGCCCGGGTACTGCCACATCGAGTTCCACCAGGAGACCATCTCCGGGGTGCCGTCGGTGGCGAACTTGCGGCCGAAGTAGAACATGATCGGCTTGGGCGCGGCCAGCGAGGCGAGGTAGAGCACGCCGAGCAGGCCCGAGACGAAGGAGTCCTTGGCCAGCAGCATCTTCGGGTCGGTCGGGCCGACCAGCGAGACCACCAGCGTCAGGGCGACGAAGACCAGCGAGACGACGGCGAACTCGTCGATCCGGCGGTGCCAGGCGAGGTAGATCACCGTGTCGAGCACCGGGCCGAGGCCGGAGAGCAGGATGGCGGTGGACTCGTTGTAGCCGTGGTCGTGCAGCTGGTTGTAGATCATGATCGGCGCGACCACGTTGAAGGCGATGCTGATCAGCCAGCCGAGCGCGGCGGCCTTGCCCTTGCGGGCAGGAGCGGTCGGAGCTACCGCAGTTGACATGGTGGTGTCCCCCGGACGAAACGGTGTGCATGGGCGGCGCCATTGTGGCGGAAGCGACGGTCGGCTGCACAACCCGACGATGTCGACTAATCGTCAGTGGGCGGACGAGGCCCGCCCGTGGCCCGGCCCCAACCCCGGCCCCGGCCCCGGCTACGCCCCGAGGAAGCGCTGAAGCTCGTCCAGTACGAAGTTCGCCCCGGTGTACCCGATCCCCTGGAACCACAGCTGGTCGTCCACCGGGAACGCCCGGTGCGCCTTGACCGCCCCGAGGCCCTGCCACCCCGGGCTCGCCAGCGCCGCCTCCTCGCCCGCCTTCTCCGGATCGCCGTAGGTCGCGTACAGCAGCAGGTCGCCGTCCGCCCTGCCGATCTGGTCGAGCGGGATCTCGAAGTCGGACTGGTCGACGTTCTGCGCGTCCGGCCGCCCCACCTCGGCGTCGGCCAGCACGCTGCCGGGGAAGCTCTGCCGCCCGAACAGCCGGATCCCGCCGCCCTCCGTGAACCGCACCAGGCTCACCTTGCGCCCGGACAGCTTCGCCGCCGCCAGCGCCCCCGCCACCTGCCCGGCGTGCTTCTGGTACGAGGCGACGAAGGCCGCCCCGGCCGCCACCCGGCTCAACGCCTGGGCGTGCAGCTGGAAGTTCGCCTTCCAGGGCGCCCCGGTGGTCTGGGTGAGCACGGTCGGGGCGATCGCCCGCAGCTGCTCGTACCGGTCGCCGTCGCGGGTCTGGTTGGAGAGGATCAGGTCCGGCCGCAGCGCCCGGAGGGCGGCGAGGTCGGGCGCGCCGGCCGGGCCGACCAGCCGGACGCCCGCCGTGCGGGAGGCCGGCCAGTAGGCGGGGAAGCCGGTGTCGGCGGCCGGGAGCGCGGCCCCGACCGGGGTGATGCCCAGGGTCAGCACGGAGTCGAGCACGTCGGTGTCCAGCACGACCACCCGCAGCGGCTCGCCCGGCACCTGCACCGGCCCGGTCGCGGCGTTCACCGTCACCGGGGGCGGCGGGGTGGGGGAGGGCGTGCCGCTCGCCTCGAAGTCCGCGGCCGGCGGCTGCGAGCCCCCGGAGCCGCTGCACGCCGTGAGCGCGGCGGCCCCGCCGAGTCCGCCGAGCCCGGCGAGGAACGTACGGCGGGAGATCCGGGGCATCGGCGGGTCCTCGGGCGGTGAGGCTGCGGTGGGCCCGTCGATTATGTCCGAAATGGTGGCTAAAAGGTCGTTAAGCGTCCACGGCACCGGCGGTTTCCGCCGCCACCGTCCACGGCGCCCCCGGCACGACCAGCGGAGTGCCCGTCACCGGGTCGGGCACCACCACCGAGTCCAGCCCGAACACCTCGCGCACCAGCTCCGCCGTCACCACCTCGCCCGGGGGGCCCTCGGCGACCACCCGGCCGTCCCGCATCGCCACCAGGTGGTCCGCGTACCGGGCCGCCTGGTTGAGGTCGTGCAGCACGGCGACGACCGTCCGGCCGCGCTCGACGTTCAGCCGGCGCACCAGGTCCAGCACCTCCACCTGGTGCGCGATGTCCAGGTAGGTGGTCGGCTCGTCCAGCAGCAGCACGTCGGTGCCCTGGGCGAGCGCCATCGCGATCCAGGCCCGCTGGCGCTGCCCGCCCGACAGCTCGTCCATGCTGCGCTCGGCCAGCTCCGCCGTCGAGGTGCGCTCCAGCGCCTCGGCGACGGCCGCCTCGTCCTCCGCCGACCACTGCTGCCACCAGCTCTGGTGCGGCTGGCGGCCGCGCGAGACCAGGTCCGCCACCGAGATGCCCTCCGGCGCGGTCGGCGACTGCGGCAGCAGGCCGAGCCGCTGGGCGATCCGCTTGGTCGGGATCCGGGCCAGCTCCTCGCCGTCGAGCAGCACCGCGCCGCGCACCGGCTTCAACAGCCGGCCCAGCGCCCGCAGCAGCGTCGACTTGCCGCAGGCGTTCGGGCCGACGATCACCGTCACCCGCCCGTCCGGGATGCCGACGTCCAGGCCCTCGACGACCGTGCGCGCCTCGTAGGCCAGGGTGAGGCCCCGGGCCTCCAGGCGGTGCGGGCCCGCCGTCGTACGGTGCGTGCTCGCGGTCATCGGGAACCTCCACGGCGGGATCGGATCAACAGCCACATCAGGTACGGCGCGCCGACCATGCCGGTCACCACGCCCACCGGCAGCTCGGTCGGGGCGAGCAGCCGCCGGGCGATCAGGTCCGCCAGGACCACCACCAGCGCCCCGGTCAGCGCCGAGCACAGCAGCGGCACCTGCGCCGAGCGGGCCAGCCGCAGCGCGATCTGCGGGGCCATCAGCGCCACGAAGTCCACCGGCCCGGCGGCGCCCGCCGCGCAGGAGGCCAGCACGATGCCCAGCAGCGCCATGCCCAGCCGGATCCGGTCCAGCCGCAGCCCGAGGCCCACGGCCGTCGCGTCGTCGAAGGAGATCGACCGCTGCGCCCGCGCCGCCCACAGCGCCACCGGCAGGGCCGCCAGCAGCACCCAGGCCAGCCATCCGGCCTGGTCGAAGCCGGTGCCGTTCAGGCTGCCCGTCATCCACACCTTCGCGGCCTGCGCCTGGAAGCCGTCGCCCTTGGTCAGGAAGACGGAGGTCAGCGAGGACAGCGCCACGCTGATCCCGATCCCGATCAGCACGAAGCGCTGGGCGTGCAGCCCCCGCCGCCAGGCCAGCGCGTACACCAGCAGCCCGGCCGCCAGCCCGCCGCCGACCGCCGCGTACGGCGCCTGCCCGGTCGAGCCGACCACCCCGTACGCCGTCAGCCCGACCACGGTGACGGTCGCGCCCCAGGTCACGCCCACCACGTCCGGGCTGGCCAGCGGATTGCGGGCCACCGTCTGCACCAGCGCCCCGGCCAGCCCGAGCGCCGCCCCGACCAGCAGCCCCACCACCACCCGCGGCAGCCGGAACTCCCCGACCACCAGCTCGTCCGGACTCGGCTGCCCCAGCACCACCTTGACCACCTCGCCCGGCGAGACGGTCGACTCACCCAGGCACAGCGAGGCCACCACCGTCGCCGCCAGCACGACCAGCAGCCCGGCGGCGGCCAGCGCCGACCGCCGGTGCAGCAGGAACGAGGCCCGCCCGGCCCGCACCACCGAGTAGCCCCGGAGCGAAACCGACGTCATGCGCCCACCTCGCTGCGCTCGGCAGGGGCATGCCCCAACGCGCGCCTCTCAACGGTTCCCTCGCTGCGCTCGCTCACGCCGCCACCACCTTCCGCCGCCGCACCAGGGCCACCAGCACCGGCACCCCCACCAGCGCCGTCATCACGCCCGCCGGGACCTCCGAGGGCGGGAACAGCACCCGGCCGAGGGTGTCCGCGAGCAGCAGCAGGGCCGGGCCGAGGACGGCCGAGAAGGCGAGGATCCAGCGGTGGTCGGCACCGGCCACCGCCCGGGCGGCGTGCGGCACGGCGAGGCCGATGAAGGCGATCGGGCCGGCCGCCGCGACCGCCGAGCCGGTCAGCACGGTGGCGCCCAGCGCGCCGACCGCCCGGACCAGGCCGGTCTTCGCGCCCAGCCCCTTCGCGGTGTCCTCGCCGAGCGCCAGCGCGTCCAGCCCGCGCGCCACCGCCACCACCAGCACGGTGCCGACGGCCAGGAACGGCAGCAGCTGCCAGGCCACGTCCGCCGTCCGGCCGGAGAGCGAGCCGACGTGCCAGAACCGGAACTGGTCCATGGTGGCCGCGTCGGTGGTCAGCACCAGGGTGTTCAAGGAGGCGATGAACGCGGACATCGCCGAGCCGGCCAGTGCCAGCTTGATCGGCGTCGCCCCGCCCCGGCCGCGCCCGGCCAGGCCGTACACCAGCACGGTGGCGATCACCGCGCCCGCGAAGCCGAACCAGACGTACCCGGTGAGGTTGGAGACCCCGAAGCCCGAGATGGCGACCACCACGCCCGCCGCCGCGCCCTGCGAGACCCCGAGGATGCCGGGGTCGGCGATCGGATTGCGGGTCAGGCCCTGCATCACCGCGCCGGCCAGCCCGAGCGCGGCGCCCACGGCCAGCCCGACCACCGTCCGGGGCACCCGCAGCTCGCGGATCACCACGGCGTCGGCGGAGCCGCCGCCGTGCAGCAGCGCGTCGACGGTCGCCGACAGCGGCACCGTGCGGCTGCCGACCGCCAGGCTCAGCAGCACCGCGACGGCCAGCACGGCCAGTGCGGCGGCGAGCCACAGTATTCGGTGACGGGGAGTCCGCCGTCTGCCCGGCGGTGCGGTGGTGGTGCCGGTCGGTGCGGTGGTGTCGGTCATGAGCCCTCTCCGCGGAAAACTCAGGTAAACCTAAGTTCCGCCTCGGAGGCGGGGCAAATCGCCTCGTCCCGGCCCGGGCCCGTTGGGTAGCCTGGCGGCATGCCCGCGACCCCGCCCGCCCCGCTCACCGTCGGCTTCGACCTGGACATGACGCTGCTGGACACCCGGCCCGGCATCCACGCCACCTACCGGGCGCTCTCCGCCGAGACCGGCGTCCCCGTCGACGCCGACCTGGTGGTCACCCGGCTCGGCCCGCCGCTGCTGGACGAGATCCGCAACTGGTTCCCGGCCGAGGAGGCCGAGCGGGCCGTCGCCCGCTACCGCGAGCTGTACCGCGAGCACGCCTTCGCCCCGACCGTGCCGCTGCCCGGCGCCCACGCCGCCGTCGAGGCGGTCCGCGCCCACGGCGGCCGGATCGCCGTGATCACCGGCAAGTACGAGCCGAACGCCCGCCTCCACCTGGAGCACGCCGGACTGGACGCGGACGTCCTGGTCGGCGACCTCTGGGCGGAGACCAAGGGCGAGGCGCTGCGCGCGCACGGCGCGAGCATCTACGTCGGCGACCACCTCGGCGACATCGTCGGCGCCCGGCACGCGGACGCCGTCGCGGTCGCCGTGGCCACCGGCCCGTACGACGCCGACCGGCTGCGCGAGGCCGGGGCGGACGTGGTGCTCACCGACCTCACCGGCTTCCCGGAGTGGCTCGACCGGCACCTCGGCCCGAACCAGGACTCCCGGGGCTAGGACTCCTGGGGCGCGATCCGGGCGCGCTGGGCCCGGGCGTTCAGGAACAGCCCGGTCAGCGCGGACAGGAAACCGGCGGGCATCAGCATGCTCAGCCAGTACATGGCCGTCGGCAGCGGCGTCAGGTGCAGGAACAGCGGGACGAAGGTGACCAGGGTGGCGAGCGCGCCGACGCCGAAGACCACCGTCCCGGCCTTGACGTACACGTCGCCGGGTTCGGCGCTCTGGCTGCTCACGTCCGCTCACTCCTCCGAGCCGCGCCGGGCCGCCCGTCCGGGGCCCGGTCCGCGCCCCAGTCTGGCAGAACCGCCCCCGCGGCGGCCCACCGGAGCGGCTCGGTCACGTTGCGCAGTTTCCCGGCAGCGATGCGTTTTGATCCCTGCTGGGCGAGGGTATGCAGGGGGTGCCGAGGGGCGCTACAGGTGCGTCCCGTGTCCTCAGACCCGGGGGTGTGAGCCGATGGACTGCGCAGAACCGCGCCCCGGCCGTGCCAGTACCGGGTCGTCCGTGACCGCGAGATCCCCGCGCGCCCGTCGGCCCCTCCGGCCCTCGGAACGCGGAGCGATCGCGGACCGCTGACGAGGCAGTGACGGACCATTAGTCTGCTCCTGACAACGCGCCGGCCGTGAGCGCCCACGGGCTCCGAGTCGAGGTCGGCCGTCTTTCTCCCCACACCACCCAGTGATCCCCGGCCAGGGCCGGGATCCCTCACACCCATTCGAGGACTGTTCGAGATGCCCACCGGCCAGGTCAAGTGGTTCAACGAGACGAAGGGCTTCGGCTTCCTGTCGCGCGACGACGGTGACGACGTCTTCGTCCACACCAAGGCGCTGCCCGCCGGTGTCACCGTGCTGAAGCCGGGCCAGCGGGTCGAGTTCGGCGTGGTCGCCGGGCACCGCGGGGACCAGGCGATGGCCGTGCAGCTGCTGGACGCGCTGCCGTCGGTGGCCGCCGCCCAGCGCCGCAGCGCCGACGACATGGCGCCGATCGTCCAGGACCTGATCACCACCCTGGACGCGGTGCTGCCCGGCCTCCAGCGCGGCCGCTACCCGGCCAAGCCGACCGGCCAGAAGCTGGCCGGCCTGCTGCGCGCGGTGGCCGACCAGTTCGACGTCTGAGGCCCCGAGGGGTCTAGAACGCGAGCGCACCCGGGTCGAGCGGGGGCACCAGCCCCTCCGCGGCGGCCCGGGTGAGCAGTGCGCGGACGGCCTGGTAGCCCTCCTCGCCGAGGTCGGCGGTGAACTCGTTGACGTACAGCCCGATGTGCTGGTCGGCCACGGCCGGGTCCATCTCCTGGGCGTGCGCCAGCACGTACTCCCGGCTGGCGGCCGGATCCGCCCAGGCCTGCCGGACGGACGCGCGGATCGTCGCGGCGAGCTCGCGCAGCCGCTCGGCGCCCAGCGAGCGCCGGGCCACGATCGCCCCCAGCGGGATCGGCAGGCCGGTCTCCGCCTCCCAGGCCTCGCCCATGTCGGCCAGGCTGTGCAGGCCGTACTGCTGGTACGTGAAGCGGGCCTCGTGGATCACCAGGCCGGCGTCCACCCTGCCGTCCCGGACGGCGGGCATGATCTCGTGGAACGGCAGGACGACGATCTCGCCGAAGCCGCCCGGCACCGCCTTCGCCGCCCAGAGCCGGAACAGCAGGTAGGCGGTGGAGCGCTCGGAGGGCACCGCGACGGTCCGCCCGGCCAGGTCCGCGGGCGAGGCCACGCCCGGCAGGGTGAGCACCAGCGGCCCGCAGCCGCGCCCCAGCGCGCCGCCGCAGGGCAGCAGGGCGTACTCCTCCAGGACCCACGGCAGCGCGCCGTAGCTGATCTTCAACACGTCCAGCTCGCCGCGCTCGGCCAGGCCGTTGGTGATGTCGATGTCGGCGAAGGTCACCTCGGGGGCGTCCGCCCCGGGGACGGCGCCGTGCGCCCAGGCGTGGAACACGAAGGTGTCGTTCGGGCAGGGCGAGTACGCGATGCTCAGCCGTTCAGCCACGGCCGGCCTCCTCGATCAGTTCTCGGACGGGAAGCGCGGCGAAGGCCCGCTCCAGGGCGGCCAGCGCCTCGCCGATCCGCCAGGCGGCCCGGTCGCGCGGGCCCACCGGGTTGGACACGGTGCGCAGCTCGAAGGCCGGCACGCCGAACCGGGCGGCGGCCTCGGCCACGCCGAAGCCCTCCATCGCCTCGGCCGCGGCCCCCGGGTGACGGGCGGCCAGCGCGGCGGCCCGCTCGGTGCTGCCGGTCACCGTGGAGACGGTCAGCACCGGGCCGGTCACGGCCCGGACGTCGCGGTCCGCCAGGGCCCGTTCGGCCAGGACGACGACGGCCGGGGGAGGGGTGTGCCGGGTGGTGCCGAAGCCCAGCTCGGTGACGTCGGCGAAGCCCTCGGGGGTCTCGGCGCCGAGGTCGGCGGCCACGACCGCCGACGCCAGCACGGTCGCGCCGACCGGCGCGTGCGGGGCGAAGCCGCCGGCGATCCCGGCGGAGGCGACCAGGCCGTACGGGCCGGTGGCCAGCGCGGCGCAGGCGCCCGCCGCCGCGGCGGCGGGGCCGACGCCCGCGGCCAGCACGTCCACCGGCGCGCCCGCGCAGCGGTGCAGGGTGCCGCCGGGCAGCGGCAGGTCGGCGGCGCCGCCGGGCAGGCCGCGCAGCACCGCCTCGGCCTCGGCCGGCACCGCGACGACCACGAGCAGCCGGGCCCGTTCGGGGCCCGGCTGCCCGGGGTGCGCTTCGGAGACCTGTGCGGTCATCGCGGGGAGCGTCAGTCGTTCTTGGTGTTCAGCTGGAAGTACCACACCGCGATCGGGCTCTCCGACTTCTTGTCGATCTCGACCACGGTGATCACGGTCTTGCCGCTGGAGTTCAGCACCTTGCCCGCGGTCTGGGAGCCGGAGAAGCTCGGGCCCTGGGCGTAGGAGAACAGGCTGGTCTGCCCGCCCTGGCTGCTGGCGCCACCGTTGCTGGAGGCCCACCAGCCGGTCTTGGCCACGTTCGGGCTGACGCCGACGCCGATCCGGTCGCTCGCCCGCACGTCGGACTGCGGGAGGTCGCCGCTGGCCAGGGCCTGCTTGGCCGCGGTCTGGCACTGGTCCTGCTGGTCGTCGCTCAGCGGGCTGCCGCCGTTCCAGCACAGCGGGTCCGCGACGGTCGACGTGGTGCCGACCTGGAGGGTGGCCCGGTGGGTGTTGTGCTCGGTCTGCCCGGCGGCGATCGCGACGGAGGTGCCCACCGTGGCGGCGCCGACCACGACGACGGCGCCGAGGGCGGCGATGACACGGGTATTGAGGCTCATGCGACAGAATCTACCGGGCCCGGGCGATCACGCGACGCGGGGGTCGGCCACCGCGTGTTGCCCCGTCGTGGAAACCGACCGGTTCAAGCCGTTTCAGGCCACCCTGGGCGCGGCCGGGTGCCGCCGCAGGCCCAGCCGCAGCAGCGAGCGGGCCGTCCACAGCAGCACCAGGCCGACCACCGAGGCGGCGATGGACAGGCCCAGCACCCCGTTCAGCGGCAGCACGATCCCGACCCCGCCGCCGACCACCCAGGACATCTGCATCAGGGTCTCCGAACGGGCGAACGCCGAGGTCCGCACCGCCTCCGGGACGTCCCGCTGGATCAGCGCGTCCAGCGCCAGCTTGCCGAACGAGGCCGCCATCCCGGACACCGCGGCGACCAGAACCACCGTCACCACGCCGTACCAGAGCGCCGCCGCCGCCGTCACACAGGTCGCCAGCAGCAGCATCGCGGTGACCGTCGCCTCCGGGCCCCGGGTGCGCAGCCAGGAGCCCAGCACCGAGCCCAGCGCGTTGCCCGTCCCGGCGGCCAGCGCCACCAGGCCCAGCGCCAGGGTCGGCCGCAGGCCGCCGATCGGGTCGGTGCGCAGCAGGAAGGCCAGGAAGAACACCAGGAAGCCGACCAGCCAGCGCATCCCCGCCATCGCCCGCAGCGCCAGCACCACCGAGGGGCCGACGGTGCGCAGCGAGGCCTTGACCTTCGGGGGCTTGTGGTGGATCAGGTGCGAGCCGCCGCCCGGGGCCTCGGCGGACACCTCGGCGTGCAGCACGGCCCGCTGCTCGCCCTTCGCCGAGTCCACCGCGTGCGGCAGGTGGAAGGCCATCAGGGTGCCGATCACGAACACCAGGAAGGCGCCGCGCAGCGGCCAGCCGGGCCCGATCAGGTGCAGCAGCCCGCCCACCGCGGCCGCCACCCCGGTGGCCAGCAGCCCGGCCAGGGTGACCCGGGAGTTCGCCTTCACCAGCGACAGCCGGCTCGGCAGCAGCCGGGGCACCACCACGCTGCGCACCACCCCGTACGCCTTGGACGCCACCAGCACGCCCAGTGCCTCCGGGTAGAGCGCGATGCCGCCGCCGGAGATCACCCCGGCCATCGTCCAGGCCAGTACGGCCCGGGCCAGCATCGACATCGCCATGGCGGCCCGGCGGCCGTGCGGCAGCCGGTCCAGCAGCGGGCCGATCACCGGGGCGAGCAGGGCGAACGGGGCCATCGTGATCAGCAGGTAGAGCGCGACCCGGCCGCGGGCCTCGCCGGTGGGGACGGAGAAGAAGATGGTGGAGGCCAGCGCGATGGTGATCAGCATGTCGCCGAAGGAGTTCAGCGCGTGCAGCTCGATCAGCTTCGCCAGGCCGGACTCGCCCGCGCCCTCGGCCGAGGTGGCCCGGCGGATCCGGCGGCCGGTGCCGTGCACCAGCTTGCCGGTGCGCAGGCCGGCGGCGGAGGCGGTGCGGACCAGGAAGGGGCGGTGGGGCTCGGGGGCGTCCTCGTCGGCTTCCTCGGCGGCTCCCGCGACCGCTTCCGTGACGGTTTCCTCGTCGGCGCCCGTGACGGCTTCCGTGACGGCTCCTGTGACGGCTTCCGTGACGGGGCGGTCGGGCTTCTCCAGGTCGACCCGGTCGGCTGCGGACGGCCCGCCGCCCGCCACCGGCCGCGGTTCGCCCGCATCGGGGAGGGGAGACTGTTGTCGCGGCGCGGCCTGCGTCTCGTCGGGGCTGCCGGCCTGCGAGGGGCGCAGTGCGTGCTGCGACGGGTTTTCGTCCGCCACAAGCCCATCCTGCCCCAGATTCGCCGGGGTGACGCGGGATTCGGCTCCGCTCGGCGCGGCCTCCGGAAGGCTCGGCTCCGCCCCGGACTGTGCCGGGGCGCCGACCGGCGGGTAGCCTGCCCCAAGGTCCGCCCGCGTGGGCGCCGGGGCGCCGGCAGGCCGGACGGGCGGCGCGGTCGGTACCCGTGGCGGCCCCAGGTCGCGCAGAATGGACGCGGGACTACCGAGCCGCGACGGAGAAGGCAACACGCCGTGGGCGACAGAAGAACTGGGAGAGAATCGACGCCGTGAGTGCTGCGATGCGAAGCCGTACCCCCGACCGGCTCTGTGCCGACGCCGTCGAACTCGCCCGCCAGGCTGCCGAGGAGGCCGTCGGGCCCGAGGCCGTCGGCCCGCACCTCGGTGCGCAGGCGGACGCCGACCGCGTCGTCACCCACAGCTTCGAGTGCCTGGACGCGGCCTACCGCGGCTGGCACTGGGCGGTCACCGTCGCCCGGGCCCCGCGCGCGAAGAACGTGACCGTGGACGAGGTCGTGCTGCTGCCCGGCCCCGACGCGGTGCTCGCGCCGGAGTGGGTGCCGTGGAGCGAGCGGCTGCGCCCGGGCGACATGGGCCCCGGCGACCTGCTGCCCACCGGCGCCGACGACGCCCGGCTGGAGCCGGGCTGGACCGGCGAGGACGAGCCCGCGCCGAACTCCGCCGTCGCCCTGGCCGCGGAGGAGGACGTGGTCCTCAGCGACCCGCACGTCCAGCCCGCGCCGGCCCGCGCCCGGATCAACGCCGTCGCCGAGGAGCTCGGCCTGGGCCGCAGCAGGGTCCTCTCCCGGCTCGGCCTGCACCTGGCCGCCGACCGCTGGGAGAAGGCCCACGGCTCGCAGACCCCGATGGCGCAGGCCGCCCCGGCGGCGTGCGGCAGCTGCGGCTTCCTGATCACGATCGGCGGCTCGCTCGGACAGGCCTTCGGCGTGTGCGGCAACGAGTTCGGCCCGGCCGACGGCCAGATCGTCTCCTTCGCGTACGGCTGCGGCGGGCACTCCGAGGCGGCCGTCATCCCGGCCCCGCCGGCGCCGTCCGAGCTGATCCTGGACGAGCTGGTGGTCGAGCCGCTGCAGCTCCACCCGGACCGGACCTCCGGCTCGGTCGAGCCGGACGCCCCGGCCGAGGAGCTCGGCCACTCCTGACGTTCCCCGTCCGCGGCCCGTCCCACTGAACCGGTGGGGCGGGCCGCGACGTTGTTGCCGGTAGGGGCGCCCGCCGGTGGCGGGGCCCCGCCCGCCTGCCGTCCGTGGGGACTCCCCCCAGCCCACGGGCGGCAGCAGGGCGGGCCGTCGGGCCCCGGCAGTGGGGTGCCGGCCCGGCGGTTCCGCCCCCTCCGACCCCCTCGGCCTCCCTCCGGTCCCCTCGGCCTTTCTCCGCTTTCGCCGGCCCGCTCCGCCCTCCGCCGGCTCCCGTGGTGCTCCTGGTCCCCCTGGGACGGGAGTGGCGGACCGTGCGGCCGGACGGTCCGCCGCCGACCGGCCCCCGCCTGCGGATTCCCGCGCCCGGCCGGGCCCCGCGCCGCCCCCGGACCGGGCGGTGGTCGGGAGCAGTCGGTGGGGCAGGGAAGAATGCCCTACGACGTACAGGGCGGCGGAAGGTGGCAGGTCCCGTGGAACCTCGGATCATCGGCAGCGGCACGGACGAGCACCTCGCGGACCCGTTCGGGAGCGCCGCGCTGCGCCGGCGGGTGCTGGACGCCTGGGCCGCCTCCCCGGCCCGGTTCCGGGAGGACGCCAACGCCGAGGAGGAGCTGGCGCTCGGCGGCTACCGCGACCGCCTGGTGGTCGAGTTGGCGCAGAACGCGGCCGACGCCGCGGTCCGGGCCGGGCGCGGCCCCGGGCGGCTGCGGCTGACCCTGGCCGACGGCGTGCTCGCCGCCGCCAACACCGGCGCCCCGCTGGACGCGGCGGCCGTCGAGTCGCTGTCCACCCTGCGCGCCTCCTCCAAGCGCGGCGAGGAGCCCGCCGTCGGCCGGTTCGGGGTCGGCTTCGCCGCCGTCCTCGCCGTCACCGACGAGCCCGCCGTGCTCGGTGCTGCCGGCGGGGTGCGCTGGTCGCTGGGCGAGGCCCGCTCGCTCGCCGAGGCGCAGCCCGCGCTGGCCGACGAACTGCGCCGCCGGGACGGCCACGTGCCGCTGCTGCGGCTGCCCTTCGCCGCCGAGGGCCCGGCCCCGGACGGCTACGACACCGTGGTGGTGCTGCCGCTGCGCGACGCCGCCGCCGAAGACCTGACCCGCCGTCTGCTGACCGCCGTCGACGACGCCCTGCTGCTCACCCTGCCCGGCCTGTCCGAGGTCGTGGTGGAGACCCCGGAGGGCACCCGCACGCTCACCCGCAGCGCCGCCGAGCCCCGCCCGGACGGCGTCACCGAGGTGACCGTCACCGACGACGGGGGCGGCCGGCTGCGGCGCACCCTCTGGCAGACCGCCGGCGCCACCGGCCGGCTGGCCGCCGAACTGCTCACCGACCGGCCCACCGAGGAGCGCGCCCGCCCGTACTGGACGGTGACCTGGGCCGTCCCGGTCGAGGAGGACGGCACTCCGCAGCGGCCCGCCATCGCGCCGGTGCTGCACGCGCCCACCCCCAGCGACGAGCCGATCGGCCTGCCCGCGCTGCTGATCGCCTCCTACCCGCTGGACTCCACCCGCCGGCACATCGCCCCCGGCGCGCTCACCGACTTCCTCACCGAGCGCGCCGCCGACAGCTACACCGACCTGCTGCGCGCCCGCGGCGCCGACCTCGGCTCGCTCGGCCTCGTCCCCGGGCCGCTCGGGCAGGGCGCGCTGGACAACGCGCTGCGCGCGGCGGTGCTCTCCCGGCTGCCCGGCACGCCGTTCCTGCCGCACCCCGGCGGCGTCGAGGAGGGCACGCCCGCGCTGCGGCCGCGCGACGCCACGCTGCTGGAGGGCGCGGACGGCTCGGTGGTGGAGGCGCTCGCGCCGATCTTCCCCGGCCTGCTGCCGGCCGGACTGGAGCGCCGCACCGAGCTGCGGGTGCTGAACGTGCGCCGGGTGCCGCTGGCCGACGTGGTCGACCAGCTCGGCGGGCTGGACCGCGACCCGGCCTGGTGGCGCAACCTGTACGCGGCGCTCGGCGCGGCCGACCCGGAGGCGCTCGGCGCGCTGCCCGTGCCGCTCGCCGACGGACGGACCGTCACCGGGCCCCGGCGGGTCCTGCTGCCCTCCGAGGACGCCGACTGGGCGGCCTTCCCCGGCTACCCCGAGTCGCTGGCCGGGGCACTCGCCGCGCTCGACCTGCGGCTGGCCCACCCCGAGGCCGCCCACCCGCTGCTGGCCAAGCTGGGCGCCGGCACCGCCACCCCGGCCGGGGTGCTGGACACCCCCGAGGTGCGGGCCGCCGTCGCCCGCTCCTACGAGCTGGCCGACGACGACCTGGACGCCGCGCTGGAGCTGGCCGACGCCGTCCTGGCCCTGGTGAAGGCCGCCGCCCCGGCCGTCGGCGAGCACCCCTGGCTGGCCCGGCTGGCGCTGCTGGACGACGAGGGCGAGCCCGCCCGGGCGGGCGAACTGGTGCTGCCCGACAGCCCGTTCGCGGCGCTCGCCCGCGAGGAGGACGCCGGCTGGGTGGACGACGAGCTGCTGGAGCGCTGGGGCCCCGAGGTGCTGGCCGCCGTCGGCGTGCTGGCCGACTTCGTGCTGGTGCGCGCCGAGGACGTGGTGCTCGACCCGGACGACCTGGAGCGGCTCGACCCGACCGCGCCCGCCGACCGGGCGGCCGGCGGGCACCCCACCGGGCTGCTGGACGAGGCCCCCGACGGGCTCGCCGAGTGGGCCGAGGACGCCCTGGAGGCGCTGAACGCCGACGAGGTGCTCGGGGTCCCGCCCGTGGCCGCCGAACTGCTGGCCGTGCGCGACCTCGACCTGGTGGACGACGACGCCTGGCCCGAGGCGCTCGCCGCGCTCGCCCGCCCGCCGTACCGGGAGGCCGTGGTCAACCCGGTGCGCACCCTGCTGCCCGACGGCAGCTACGCCGACCTCCCGCCGTACACCGCGTGGTGGCTGCGCGACCACCCGGTGCTGGGCGGCCGCGAGCCCGCCGGGCTGCGCGCCGCCGGGGCCGACCCGCTGCTGCGCGGCCTGTACGACGAGGCCCGCACCACCCTGGACGACCAGTTCCTGCACGCGCTCGGGGTGCGTACCACGCTGGCCGCGCTGCTCGCCGAGCCGCACGGCCCGGACGAGGCGCTGGACCGGCTCACCGACCCGGCCGCCGAGGTCGGCCACCGCCAACTGCACGGCATCCACAGCGCGTTGGCCCGGGTCGACCGGGACCGGATCGAACCGCTCGACGTGGTACGGGCGTTGCCGCCGCTGGACCCGGCCACCGGGCGCCGCCCGGACCACACGGTGGTGGTGGACGCCACCGAGGCGGTCGTCGCGGACGCCCCCGACCTGGTCCAACTCCTGCACCCGTACCCGCTGCTGCCGGTCGCCCCGGCGCTCGCCGCGGACCTCGCCGAGCGGCTGCACGTGTCGCTGGCCAGCGAGGTGGCCGGCGGGCGGGTGCTCTCCGAGGGCGTGCTGCACCGGGTCCCCGCCGTGGTGCGGGAGCTGCTGCCCGGCTGCCCGGTCGCCTACGAGGAGCACGAGGAGCTGCTGGTGGTCGGCCCGGACGGCGGCGAGGCCTCCGTCGACTGGCGCTGGGACCACGCGGCGGACGCCCCGGAGCCACCGTACGACCCGGAGCTGGCCGAAGCCGGCGACGAGGACGACGAGTTCGAGGTCCCGCCGGTGCCCGGGCTGCTGCACGCCGCCACCCCGGAGGGCCTGGCGGCCGGGCTCGCCTGGTCGGTCGGCCAGTGGCACCGGCGCTTCGAGGTGCTGGCCGCGCTCAGCGAGCCGGACCGGGCGTACGAGCTGTCCGCGGCCCGGGACTTCGAGGGCTGAGTTCAGCGGTCGCGCGGCCTGAGCCGCAGGTAGACGGTGGTGGTGACGGTCAGCCAGACCGCGCCGAGCGTCACCACCGCCGCCGTCTTCACCGCGGGCGTCGGCCGGACCGTCAGGCCGACGCCCGCCATCGCCAGCGCCGCCAGCCCGGCGGCCAGCAGCCCGCCCAGGAAGGCGATGAACGCCTCCAGATCCCCGCCCCTGCGTGCCATCGGGCACCCCCTCTCGGGGAAATGCTAAGGGTGCCGACGGGGGCGGGGCGGGCCGGTCACTCCATGCCGCGGCGCTTCATCCAGGCCCAGGCGCACTCCAGGACGATGCCGCAGACCACCGCGATGGCCACGCCCGTCCACGGGTCGCGCTGCCCGACCAGGGAGAGCTCGAAGAAGTTCGACAGGAACGGCACCAGCAGCACCAGCGCGAAGGCGAGGCCCATGGTGCCGATCAGCAGCAGGCGCCACCAGTTGTACGGGCGGGCGACGATGGCGAGCACCCAGATGGCGATCAGGAAGAGCGTCAGGGTGGCCACGCTGGTGTCGGCCCTGAGGTCGGTGGCGTGGTCGGAGCGGGCCAGCGCGTAGGCGACGAAGGTGCCGGTGCCGGCGATCGCGCCGCCCGGGATCGCCAGCCGCAGCACCCGCTTCACGAAGCCGGTGCGGGCCCGCTCGTTGTTGGGGGCGAGGGCGAGGAAGAAGGCCGGCACGCCGATGGTGAGGGTGGACAGCACGGTGGAGTGCCGGGGCAGGAACGGGTACGGCGAGTGGGTGAAGATCACCAGCAGCGCCAGCAGCACCGAGTAGACCGTCTTCACCAGGAACAGGCCCGCGACCCGCTCGATGTTGCCGATCACCCGGCGGCCCTCGGCGACCACCGAGGGCAGGGTCGCGAAGGAGTCGTTCAGCAGCACGATCTGGGCGACCGCCTTGGTGGCGTCCGAGCCGGTGCCCATCGCCACGCCGATGTCGGCGTCCTTGAGCGCCAGCACGTCGTTGACGCCGTCGCCGGTCATCGCCACGGTGTGGCCGCGGGACTGCAGCGCCCCGACCAGCTCGCGCTTCTGCTGCGGGGTGACCCGGCCGAAGACGCTGGTCCGGTCGGCGGTCTCGGCGAGCTGCTCCGGGTCCTTCGGCAGGGTGCGGGCGTCCACTGGGCGGTCCGCGCCGGGCAGCCCGAGGTGGCCGGCCACCGCGCCGACCGAGACCGCCGCGTCGCCGGAGATCACCTTGGCCCGGACGTTCTGGCCCTCGAAGTAGCGCAGGGTCTCGGCGGCGTCCGCGCGCAGCCGCTGCTGGAGCACCACCAGGGCCAGCGGGGTGAGCCCGGCGGCCGGGTCGGGGGAGTCCAGCGGGACGGGCGTGCGGCCCAGCAGCAGCACCCGCAGGCCCTTGGCGCCCAGCTCGTCCACCTCGGCGAGCGCCGGGTGCCCGGCGGGCAGCAGCACGTCCGGGGCGCCGAGCAGCCAGCTGGCCTCGCCGCCCTGGGGCTCCAGCAGCTGCACGCCGCTCCACTTGCGGGCCGAGGAGAAGGGCATCGCCTCGATCACCCGCCAGCCGTGGCCGCCCGGGCCGGCGCCGTCGCCGCGCCCGTACGCGTCGATCACGGCCTGCATGGACGGGTTGGGGCGCGCGTCGGCCCCGGCCATCACGGCGAGCGCGTGCTGGACGGTGTCCCGCTCGGGCGGGGCGGAGCCGCCGTCGGCGATCAGCCGCAGGTCGACGACGTCCATGCCGCCCTCGGTGAGGGTGCCGGTCTTGTCCAGGCAGACGGTGTCCACCCGGGCCAGGCCCTCGATCGCCGGGAGCTCCTGGACCAGGCACTGCTGGCGGCCCAGCCGGATCACGCCGATCGCGAAGGCCACCGAGGTCAGCAGCACCAGGCCCTCGGGGACCATCGGCACGATGCCCGCCACCATCCGGCGCACCGCCTCGCGCCAGTCGCGGCCCTCCACGGCCAGCTGGCTGATGATCAGACCGATCGCGGTGGGGATCAGCAGGTAGGTGATGAACCGCAGGATGCTGTTGATGCCGCTGCGCAGCTCCGACTTCACCAGGGTGAACTTGCTGGCCTCCTCGGCCAGCTGGGCCGCGTAGGCCTCCCGGCCGACCCTGGTGGCGGTGAACGCGCCCGCGCCGGCCACCACGAAGCTGCCGGACATCACCTGGTCGCCGGGCTGCTTGAGGACGGGGTCGGGCTCGCCGGTGAGCAGCGACTCGTCGATCTCCAGGCCGTCCGCCTCGGTCACCTCGCCGTCGACGATCACCTTGTCGCCGATGCCGAGCAGCACGGTGTCGTCCAGGACGATCCCGGAGACGGTGATCTGCTGGACGGCGCCGTCCCGGCGGACCTGCGGTCTGGCCTCGCCGATCAGGGCCAGGCTGTCCAGGGTCTTCTTGGCGCGCAGCTCCTGGAAGATGCCGATCGCCGTGTTGGCGACGATGACCAGCCCGAACAGGCCGTCCTGGATCGGTCCGACGACCAGGATGATCCCGAACATGATGCCGATGATGGCGTTGAAGCGGGTGAAGACGTTGGCCCGGACGATCTCCTCGGTCGACCGGCTGGACCGTACCGGGACGTCGTTGACCTGCCCTTTCGCCACCCGTTCGGCCACCTCGGCGGCCGTCAGGCCGCCGCGCCGGCCGGGCAGCAGCCCGAGCGGGTGCGCTCCGTCGGGATGGTCTCCGCCGGTCGGCTGCTGCTCTTCCGCGGGCTGGGCAGGCTGCGTCATGGCACCGACTCTACGGGCGCCTTATGTCCGGTGCGTGCTACTAAAGGACTATTCAGTCCGACTGGGTGGCAGGGCCGGTGCCGTCCCCGGTGCTGCCACCGGCGCCGCCGTCCGCCTGCGGTGCGGCGGCCTCGGCGGCGCGGCTGCGGGCGATCGCGTCCCGGCGGGCGCGGCAGTACCAGAGGCCGATCAGGCCGAGCAGGCCGCCGGAGAGGCAGATCCACGGCCAGGTGCCGTGGCCGTGGTCGGAGAGGGTGCCCTGGAAGGGGAGCAGGGCGACGAAGGCGACGAACCACAGCACCGTGCCCGCGCCGACGATGGCGACGTCATTGGCCTCCAGCGGAGGGGGCGAGGGGTGCAGCGGCGTCTTGGGCATGGGGCCTAGCGTACGGTGCGCGGGGGCTCCCGGGGCGGTGGGGGCTCCGAGGGGTGCGGCGGGGCGCCAGGTCGGCCAGGGGCGGGCTCTACGCGCGAAGATAGCGCGTGTGCGACCGGGAAACCATACTTGAGGGTCCACGCCCGGCCGCCGTCGCCACGGGCGTTCCCCCCCCTCCTCAGCTCCCCCACAGAGGACGCACGCATGCCTGTGGTCCAGCCGACCACCGAGTCGCCCGAACCCGCGGAACCCGCGCCCCCCACCAGCGCCCTGGACCGCTACTTCAAGATCAGCGAGCGCGGCTCCAGCCTGCCGCGCGAGATCCGCGGCGGTGTCGCCACCTTCTTCACCATGGCGTACATCCTGGTGCTGAACCCGACAGCTCACTAGCAGCGGGCAGCGTGGATTTAGCTTCCACCTGCACCTTTGCCCGGCCTGAGTAGCCAGAGGGCAGCAACCCACGGCAGATGACGGGCCCCAGAGGCCCCCAGCAGCCCCCAGAAGGCCCCCGCCAGCCAGGCGGGGGCCTTCGTGCTTCCCGGCCGCCACGGCGGCCCCAGGGGGCGCACGGGGGCGCATGCGGGGCCAACTCGCCTGGCCCGCGCGCCACATGACCGGAAATGATCGCGGTGCACCGTTGCACTAGACCAGGTGGCGGCGTACCTTCATTTCACGCACCGCAGTTATTCCATGACTCCTAGAAGTCATGCGTTCGGGTGCTCTTTCGACATGCCTTCATATTCTGCACTGGGGTGGGGACTTGCCTAAGACGCTCAAAAAGGGCTCGCGGACGCCGTTGCCGCTTGAGGAGGTGAAGCGGCTTTACGAGGAGGGCGGCAAGGATGGAAAGGGGCTTTCCGTGCGGGGCATTGCCGAGCACTTCGGGTGCAGCTACGGAAAGGCGCACACGTCCATCGGTGAATCCGGGGCCAAGTTCCGGAAGCGGGGCGGCAGCATGACGGCTGGCAAGAGCAAGAAGAAGGCTAAGGCCAGGGCCTAGAAATGCCCGGCCCTTTCGACATTACCAAGCGGGATGTTCTGGCGCTTATCAGAGAGGGCCAAAGCATCCCGAAGGTTGCAGCGCATTACCAGGTTGACGCGGCGGAGATTAGAAACCGCCTGCGCCATTGGGGATACAAGGTTACCGACCTGCGACCCCCGAAGAATGCCCGCAAGTCTGAGAAGAAGCGGGCTGACAGTAAGGCCCCGGTCTGGCCTAAGTCGCGGATTCCCGGCCTTGTGGCCAATCCCAAGCCGCGCACAAAGCGGGAACGGCTCAAGGATGAATTGCACGGGATGACGCTTCAACAGGTGGCTTTTCATATCGGGGGGACTGTTGAGCAAGCGCGCGATCTCATCAAAAAACTCAGCACCGAAGGGGAGTAGTCGCATGGCCGACCTTACGACGGGAATGAATTCCAAGACCACGCACAAGACGGACGTTAAGGCGACCGCCGACCAGAACAACCAGGCGGCGCAGAAGAGCGACCTTTTGCAGCGCTTCTACGAGAAGACGCACCCCGTTAGCGAGGACGCCGGAACGGGCGGGGAAGCGCCCCAGGGCTAAGCGCCCACCATTCTCCGCCCTGGCAGGTTGACGGGAATCGCCCGCCAGGGCGGACACCACGCACCGCCCATCAACTCACCCGCCAGTTAGCGGGGGAAAGAGGTACGTGCAATGAGTGAGTACGGCGAGTACAAAGACGCGGCCAAGAAGCAGAAGGACGCCCAGGGCAAGCACAGCAAGCCGGGCGGCCCGTCCGGCGACGGCGAGAACACCGGATGTATGGTTCCGGCCGCCGGGGCGGCCGTGGCTATCGGTATGGTGGTCCTGGCGGCCCGCATGGCGGTCGCCAGGGTGCACAGGAGGTAGATCCGTGGAACTGCCCAAGCTCAAGGCGGAATTGACCGGATTGGACCCCGAGGAGTTCGAGCGGAGGTTGGCCCGACTCAAGGGGCCCGACTTCGGCCAGGTGGTAGCCGAGGAGGAATACGTCAGTTACCGCAAGGCCGCTCTACGGCGGGAACTTGGCTACCCCGAGCCCAAGCCCGTGAAGTACGCCGTTCCCATCCTCCTGGCCGTCCTCCTGGGCCTGGTGTGCCTTATCGCCCTTGCCGGGCACTGACCTTCCGGCGATACGATCATGAAGCCCGGCCCCCGAGCAGTGGGGGCCGGGCTTCTGTCATGCCACCCCGCCACTCGGCAGGCAAGCCCCCCCGCCACCTGGCGGGGCACTGGTCGGCCACATGGCGGCCGACCGTTGGCCCGAGCAGCCCTGATCGGGTAGCGTCCTGCCGAGCCCCTTACAGCGCCACTCAGGCCCCGTCACGCACGCGGGGCCTTCGCCATGTCCGGCGGGCCCGACCGATTGCGCTTGCAAACCTTGGGGGAGGTTTGCTAAGGTCGAACCACGAACCAGACGTGAGGAGGGGCGCGCTGAATTCATGTCCCCGATTAGACCGACAGGACCCCTAGATGGATATCAAGCGCCCTACGCACGCCGATCCCGTAATTGACGCAACGCTGGCAGCCATCTACGACGACGAAACCGGCAAAAAGATTCGCACGTACGAGGAAGCTGCGCTCTTCCTCGGGGTGAAGAAGGGAACTATTGCCGCACGGCTTCACCGCGCCAATGTTGGCGTTAGGGGAGGGGCCGACTACGGCAAGTACTTGCCCGCGAATCTAAAGAAGGAGCACGCGGACGAAAAGGAAAATGTCCGCCTTCGCGCTTTGGCTGAAGAGGAATACGGCGTAGAGCTAACTGCTCCCAGGGCCGCCGCCCTGGATGCCTTTAAGCGGAAGAGCGAAAAGCTCATCTGCTGTTACGACGAGGATTACGGCTACTACTGGCGCGCGCGGAAGGCAGGCGAAACGGGGTGGATTGAACAAGATTGACGCTTAGACGAGGACCTGCCAAGGGGTCGGCCGCCACGGGGGCGGGCGGCCCCTATTTGTTCCCTATGTCCGTTTCGGCGACTGTTGCAGGATCAAGACGGTAGGACACGCATTAACATGCTTGACCTGCACGTTTAGATCACATTAAGGTCAGATAGTCCCGCCTTGAACTACCTGGCGGGGGGTCAATGACGCTTGGGAGTTAGGGCAAGGTGCGAACCACGACCGGTTTTGACGACAACACGACAACTCGATACCCGGACGGCCTTCGCCCGCTGATGGTGGACACGGTGCGCGGTATCGAATGGGGGCAGATAGGCCCCAGCCCGCTTCGGGTTTACGTCATCCTTACGGGCGACCATGATTTCTACGCCGGTCAGGAAGTCGTGAAAGAGCTTGACGGATATTTCGGGGAGCCGGTAGCAATGGACGTTCTCTCAGGTGACCGCCTTTACTACGAGTGGACATACGAGAGGATGGAGGTAGGAGCGTCATCGGGCAAGGACATAGAAGCGTCTCCCAGCTAACGAGCTATTCGCAATGCTCGGAGCGCTATAGGCTAGAAAGGCTTGATAAGGTACCGCAGACCCCGGCAGGATGGACCCTGCAAGGGCTGGCGGTTCATGAAACCATTGAGGCGTGGGAGCGATCCGGCCGAGAGTGGGCGGCCGGTGAGCTAACCGCTATCTATCGTGAATCCTGGCAAAAACACCTTGACAGGATGAAAGCCCAGGAGCCAGATATAGACCGCTGGCTTACGGGAACCCCGAAACTAAAGGGGAGCGCCGACGTTGAGCGGCGGCACGATAAGGGCCTAATACAGGTTGCCGACTACATAGAGGACGCGCTAGCGTCGGAATGGTCGATCTGGGAAACTCCGGATTATGACCTTGCGATAGAGCTTCCTTTCAGGATAGACCTTAATGGCGTTGAAGTCGTCGGATACATTGACCAGGTAAGGGAGTGGCCGGATGGCAGTCTAGAAATCGTGGACCTAAAGACAGGTTCCAAGACGCCGGAATGGGATGTGCAGCTAGGTGTTTACCGACTAGCCGTCCTTGAAGGATACGCAGTAGCAGACCCGATTACCGGGTCTTTTTTTATGCTCAAAAACGGCAAGTATGCCCAGGCTAAGAACCTGGATAGTTATACACGCCCACGCCTGGAAGCGTGGTTTGCCGCATTGAGCCGAGGGATTGAGGCTAACGCCTTCCTTCCTAACCCCGGCGGGCACTGTCGAATGTGCTCGGTTTGGAAGTACTGTTCCGCAACGTAAGGAGAGTTCTTGACTGAATACCAGTCCGGTGTTAGCGCCACCGTAAAGGCGCATGGCGGATATGACGCACCGTGGATTGTCTTTCACGGTACCGACGCTGAGCATGTCTCAGCCCTTATCAGCGAGGCACAGCGGGTCAACCTGGTGGACCAGGTGGCGGAGGTTAGCCAGCAGTTCGCTACGGCGGCACCGCCCAAGCAGGCCGTACAGCAGCAGCCCGCGCAGCAGGCCCCACAGGGCGGCTACGGCCCGCAGCAGGGCCAGGGAGCACCCCAGGGCGGCTACAACCGCCAGGGCCCGCCACAGGGCGGCCAGGGAGGCTACCAGGGCGGGCAGCAGGGCCCGGCCCTCGCTACCCACTGCCGACATGGCGAGAAGCTTCCCGTTTCCGGCATTAGCCAGAAGACCGGTAAGCCGTGGGCTGGTTTCGATTGCCCCCAGAACTACAAGACCGGGGAATGTGCGCGTTTCGCTAAGGCGGAGTGATAGGGGCCGTTAGTGCTTACCCTTGTTCGGGCTCGCCAAATGGGCGGGCTGGCGGGGGAGCCGCTTCCGGCGGCTTTCCCGCAACTTGAACGGGCAGGGTGTCACATTAGGCGCGGTCAGCTAACGCTAATCGCGGCTGGTCCCGGCGTGGGCAAGAGTGCCGTTGTTACCACTATCGCCACTCGTGCAGAGGTTCCAACGCTCTACTTCTCTGCGGACAGTGACGCCTTTACCCAGTACACGCGCCTTGCCGCGATGATTACCGATACCCCGCTATGGGCAGTTGAAAAAGACATGGACGCTGGCAAGAGCGTTCATTACGATACACAGATAGAAAAGCTTGACTATCTGCGTTGGAACTTTGACGCAACCCCGAGCATTGACACGCTGGACCTGGATATCCAAGCTTTCGGATACACCTATGGGTGTTGGCCGCAGCTAATCGTTATTGACAACATCAAGAACGTTTGGACAGAATCCGGCGACGACAACGGCAAGTATTCAGAGATCATTGATTACTTGCACGAGCTTGGACGAAAGACCGGTGCGGCCGTTGTCGCCCTTCACCATCTGACGGGCGAGTACGACGACGGCATTAAGCCCGCGCCAATGTCGGCCCTTCTCGGTAAGATTTCGAAGATCCCCGAGCTGATTCTAACCCTTCATAAAGAAGGGTCTAGCGACTTCGAAAACCTGACGATTAACGTAAGCATCGTCAAGAATCGCGGCGGTAAAGCCGACCCTTCCGGAAACTGGTTCATTCCGCTTAACGCGGACATGGAAAGGATGAAAATTGTCTGACTACCTGTACGGCCCGGACGAGACCATTCGAATCAACGGCAAGGAGGTTCCGCGCTTCATCATCCACGAGGACGGTTCCCAGACGTGGAACCTGGATGCGGAGACGGCCGGGGCTATCAATCGTGCCGTTGAGGCACAGATTGTTCGCTTCCTGGGCAACATCGTGGATGGCCTGGCTCGGCTGGGGGGTCGCTAATCAACGGGCGGGCCTCAAAGCAAAAGGGCTACACGGGGGAGGTGGAGGCGGTGGAAACCGCCTCCCCTTACTTCCCGGAGGTTGCCCGCTATGGCGGCATTAATGGCGCTAACGATCTGGGGGACCTTGACGGAATCCCCGATTGGGCAATCCAGGTAAAGAACGTTTCCGTTCCGAACCTGGGGAAGTTCGTTGCGGACGCGGTAACGCAGGCAGGCCGGGCCGGTAAGAAGTACGCCGGAGTCATGCTAAAGCTACGCGGAAAGCACATGCGCAAGGGCCTATTCATTATGCCCAACGAACAGGCAATGCGGATTATGAAGAGACTGGAGGATTGCGAGCATGGCGCGTGTCGTAAGGAAGATTGAGATTCAGAAGACCAGCTATGGAAACGGCGACGAAACGCCGCTAACGGTGCTGGAAAGGTTCGTTGAGGAGGTTCGGGAAAACGTCGGTATGGGCGTAGACCCCATCATCACCGTTCACGGCACTATCTCTTTCGAGTACACGGAGGACTGAGCAATTCCCCGATACAACGGCAACACTAACAAGCGGGTTAAGCGCCAGCGAAAGGCTTTCGGCTACGGAAGCGAGGAGGACGCCTACGAGGCGTGGGAGCGGTACGCACGCGCCATGCTCCAGGGCGAGGCCGACGACGGCCCGGCCAACTGGACCACGGAGACGCACGCAAAGCCCGTGTAAGGCGGTGAGGGGTGGAACCGGCCGACAAGCCCCCCATTGGGGAAGTCCTGGCCCACTATGGGGCCGAAGTGGAGGACGCCGGGCGAAAGTGGCTTTCCGTCCGGTGTCCCTTTCATGAAGACCGCTCCTCTTCGGCTTCCGTCAACTTTGAGGCGAACACTTTCAAGTGCCATACGTGCGACTTTGGGGGAGATAGCTTTGCCCTAGTCATGTGGCAGGAGGGAATACGCGATTTCGGCAGTGCCATCGGATTCTGTGAAAGAATTCTTGGAGACAGCTACAGCGCAGTACGCAAAGGCGCTAAGGGGGCACGTCGGCGCAGAAGCGTTCTTGGCGAAGAGGTTTGGGCCCCGAGCGCAGGACAGCGCAATATCCTTTCGGCTGGGCGTCGTAGACGACCCGTTGCCGGGTCATGAGATGTACCGGGGGATGCTGGCCATCCCTTACGAAACGCCCTATGGCGTAGTCGGCATCAAGTTTCGGTGCCTCCAGGATCACGACTGCAAAGCGGTTCACAAGAACCGCTATCTAAACCCGGCGGGCTTCGAGCATCGGATTTACAACACACCCGCGCTCTTTAGCCCGCTTCCCTATCTCGCTATCAGCGAGGGTGAGATAGACGGCATTACCTCTCAACTGGCAAGGATTCCAACCATCGGGGCCCCAGGGGCTACGAGCTGGAAACCCGCCTTTACTCGCATGATCCGGGGGTATGACGTCGTGTTTATTTATGCGGACAACGATGATGGGGGAGTTGGGCTAGAGAAGTTCGCCAACCCGCTTGCCGAGAAGATTAGCGGAGCCCGCATCATCCTAATGCCGGAAGGTCACGACGTTAACTCGTACGTACAGGAAAACGGCTACGACGCTCTAAGGGAGCTGGTGGGAATCAATGAAGACGGCACTTTGGGAACCGGATCATCCACGGGAAAGCTTCTCGTGTGACGAGTCAGATACCGACATTCTGACTGTAGCGGCTTCGGACTATGACCCCGAGGCCCTTTACATCACAGCAACGGAGCACAACGACGCCGGGGTGATGACGCATCACGTCGGGTTCTTCATGAACCCCGGAAAGGCGCTCCGGCTGGCGGAGCGAATCAAGGCAGAAGCCACCGCAAAGGGAGCTAAGTAGATGGCCTACCGTGACGGCGAAACCGTAACCATTGGCGCGCATCAGGTCTATTTCTATAAGTCCGATGCCGGTCACTTCATGGCGGAAATTCGCCAGGGAAGCGAAGAGATCGACGCCGACCACATCACCAGCTATGAGGCCGCCGCACTGGTCGGCCTTCTGGGCGACGACGCATGAGCCTTAACGTCTGGATTGCGCGCGTGCGCAGCGAGGGGAAGCCTAAGCGGCTATGTGGTGCTCGGGTCTACGACACGCGGAAAGAGATGCGCGCAAGCGTGGTGCAGCTTTACGCCCGGTACGGGCGAGAGAACGTCACCGTTTGGCAGATAGAAGACAATCAGGCAGTGGAGGACGAATTTCCCCTTGAAGACGATTAGCGATAGTTCATACAGTGTCCTTCTGATCCCAGACACGCACGTACCCGAGCACCACACGGGCGCAGTCAATAACATTGCCTCTCTGATCCGTGAAGGCGATTTTGCGGGCATTGTGCATACCGGCGACTTCCTCAACCTGGATGCTCCTTCCCGATGGTCCAAGGGGACCATTAACGAGTTTGCCGGTAACGTGCACCAGGAACGCGAGGCCGGTAAGCGCGTGCTGGATCTGTGGCTTTCCAACTTCCATGGATACAAGGGCATGCACATTGGCAACCATGACCGAAGGATCTCCGACTATCTAAAGAAATATGCGCCCGCCGTGGCGGACATGCCGGAATGGCGCTATGACCGGCTTCTAGACCTGGACTCATTCGGCGTGGAGGTTCGGCAGCCAATTCACCCCGTGGCCCCAGGGTGGGTAACCACCCATGGAGACAACCGAGAGATCACGCTTTCAAGCGAGGCCGGTAAGACCGCCTATAACGCGGCCGTCAAGTACGACAAGAACACGGCATGCGGGCATACGCACCGCGCGGGGATTGTACAGACCTCTCACGGCTACAACGGCCGGATGCGCGCAAAGATCGGCATGGAGCTTGGCCACATTAGCGACCTGCGGAAGGTTAGCTATCTGGGCACTGGTTACGCTAACTGGCAAATGGCCTTTGGCGTTCTCAAGGTCCACGGCCGCCGGGTTAACCCGGAACTCCACCTCATCGCCCCTGATGGAAGTTTCGCCTATGACGGGATGGTTTTCTCTGGCGGAAAGATTCGAAAGGCCAATAGCAAGTGACCGACACCCTTACCGCTTTTGATCCGGTGGACTATCTTCCCCTCGCCAAGTCGGTTTCGCGCTCCTATGCGCGCGACTGGCCCGGCATTGATGCCGACGACCTTTTCGGCCATCTGTCCCTAAAGCTGGTGGAGCGGCGTTTCTACTTCGAGAAGTCGGAGCACCGAAACGCGACCGTATCGGCCCTCCTGCGAAAGGAGGCCGCCCGGTACTGCGGAAAGGAGCGTGGAAAGGCGCTTTACGGCACGGCTGATTACCTCTACTCAAATAGTGAGGTAGAGCAGATCCTAGAGAACGTCTTTCAGCCCGCCGACGAGTGGGGGCAGCAGTCCCGTAACGGGGCTGTCCTGGCGGACTGGTCTCATGGCGTCGAGCGGGGCCGGGACGGTACCGGCTACGTGGATGCCGTCATTGATGCCCGAGGGGCATTCAAGGGGCTCACGGAAGCCCAGGCGGACACGCTCCGGGCCGATTGGGTGTACGGCCCCTCAGAGGCCGCGCAGCGGGCCGGTAAGAGCCTTGCCGCCTGGTCCATGGCGCACAGCCGGGCGGTTACCCGGCTAAGGGATCTCATGAACGGTAGCCGGATGAAGCGCACAGCCGACCACGACGGCCCCGGAAGCCGAAAGGCAGTTAGCAACTCTCAAGCCCGATACACCACGGAGTAAGCAGATGAACGAAGAGAAGCCGAGCGTTGGCGCTCGCATTATTACAGTCCTTAGCATTCTGGCGCTTATTGGGGCCATCACGGTTCTAATTGGCATCCTGTCCATGGAAGTTGTATTCATTGCGGCAGTCTTCCAGGTGGACACTGTAACGGCCATTCAGCTAGCGATCCTGGCCGCCCTTCTCGTGGCAACGGCAGCTATTGTCCATGCCCACCGGCACAAGGACGACGAGGAGGAGTAATGGCAATCGTGGAGAAGGTAACGACCTACTACCAGTGTGACATTTGCGGCACTTCCTATAGTGACCCATTGGAAACGTGCATGTGGGCAGCCGACGCAAAGCACACTGCCCAGGAGCCCCTACCGTCTGATGGGACGGACATTCCATCCCCGCCACCTACGAACTGAAAGGCCCCCGGCTAATGCCGGGGGCCTTTTGCCGTCAGTCGTCGGTTTCTTCGTCAGGATTGATGAGCCTATCCATATCCTTTCGGACCTTTTCGGCTTCATCGGCAGTCTGGAAGAAGATTAGCCCCGCCTGGCGGTATCCCTCATTTGATACCCGGCCGGTCTCTTCTCCGTCGAGAAAGGCCGCACCAGCCTCCGCACCGGCCTTCTGCATGTACTCGCGGTAAGAGCTAAGGGCTTGCAGGATAAGCGCGTCACTCCGCTTGACGATATCGGCTAGCTCCAGGTCGCGCGCAATTTGCTCCCGAATATCCTCCGGGCACTCCGAGCCCAACCGATCGGCAATCTCACGAAAACGGCCCATTCGACGGCATCCCCACTGGATTCAATGAAGCCCCGGCCCCTCCGGGGTGACGAAAGAACAATAGCAAGCCGAAGCCACTTTAGGCAAGCCCTAAAGCACGAAAGCGCCCCAGCCTAAGCCGGGGCGCTAATCACGCTTCCTTTGAGCGATCAGTAAGGTAGATCCCATATGTTCCATAGCCTATGTGCTTGTAGCTGACACCAAAGCGCTTAGCCCATCCAGCCCTGACAATGAGCTTGGCCCACATGCGCCAAAGCTCCTTGGCCCTATCCTCATCAGAGGCGGTATCGACGCATTCAACGCGCTTCGACGGGCGAACCATGAGCCCGGCAGTCGTGGCAGCCCTGGAGGGCGCTTCACGCATGAGAGAGGCGGTGTTGGCCATGTATCAATCCTCGCCTGTGCTGTCCGGCCTCGCCCGTAGGCGGGGCCGGTGGTGGTGCAATAAGACGGACCCTAAGCGGGAGCTGGAGCAGCCGCAACAGGATTAGTTAGCCTTGGGTACGAGCCCGATGTTTCGCAGCAGCTCAATCACCTTGGGGTGAATGTCTGCCGTACTCTCGCCATCCGGCCCAAGCCCAAGAACCAGCAGGGGGCCATGAATTGGCCCACGGCCGAGCAGTCTTGACATTAGGACCGAAGCCCGCGCATTCACCGAACTGGCATCGGGGGCAATGCCGTCCAGTTGAAAGAAGGCGACACTACCGACCTCTCCGGGCAGAGGCATGACGGTGATTAGGCTGATCCATCCGCCCATGGCTTCCGCGCATGAGCGCAGGTCTTCGTCATAGCTAGTGCCGTCGCCAAGCTCTACCCAATGAGGCAGAGCCTCCGTTTCGGTGGGCACAAGGATTCCCCGCATGCTGCCCCAATCCTCAAGGCCCGGCCCTCCGCCGGGCAAGATCGACAGTAGCAAACCTCATCCCAGGTTTGCAAGGGGGGTGCGGTCGAACTGGCGTACGAAACCGCCCTGACCAGCAGGGATGCCGTGGGTTGCTCCATGGACTTGACACTAGGAAAGAACTAACGAAAGAATGAAGCCACGTTCGTTCGTTCCTTCTTTCTTAGTGGGGGGCCATGAGCCAGCTCGACACCATCCCGCGTCCGGCCGACACCGTTTACCACGGTCTCTTGGGGCGCATCGTTAAGACGGTAGACCCCGGCACGGAAGCGGACCCCGTGGGCGTTCTGGGATCGCTCATCGTGGGCGTGTCGGCCTACCTGGGCCCCGCTGTCCGAGTGCGCATTAGCGCGCTCGATGATCACCCCATCCTTTGCTGGTCGCTTTTGATTGGGCGGACCAGTAAGGGGCGAAAGGGTTCCGCCACTTCGGCGGCAAAGCGCGTGCTGGCGCTACTGGATAAGGACTTCTTTGGAGCCAACACGGTATCCGGCCTCTCCTCCGGCGAAGGTCTGATCCACGAAGTTAAGGACCCCGACCCCTCCGAGCTGGAAGAGATGATGGAGGTTGGTATTAATCCGGGGGACATTGGGGATCAAAGGCGACTCGTTATCGAGTCGGAATACGGCATGACCATGCTTCGCTCTTCGGGAATGTCCTCCCTTTCCACCATCCTCCGCCAGGCGTGGGATGGGGACGACCTTAAGACCCGAACGCGGCGTAACTCCATGACGGCCACCAGGCCGCATATTGCCCTTCTGGGGCACATTAGCCCGAAGGAGTTCCGGGCCCGTCTCTCGGAAAGGGAGCTTGCGGGCGGAACCTATAACCGACTCCTGATGCTTCACGTTCACCAGTCGAAGACGCTGCCGGATGGCGGCATGGTGGACCTGGACAGGGTGGCCGGTCAGGCGGCAAAACTCCGGGCCAACATTGAGCGGGCCCGCGATCTGGAATTGGTCGTAGTGCGCAACGAGGCGGCAAACAAGTATTGGGCGGAATCGCTCTACCCTGAGATTGCCAACGATGACTCCCAGAATGAGGTTCTGGAACAGTTCTCGGCTCGCCGTGCCCCGTATACTCTCCGCCTCGCGGCCCTTTATGCCGTGGCTGATGGACGAAGTGAAATTGACGTGCCGGACCTCCAGGCCGCTAACGCCCTGTATGAATACTGCCTTGACAGTATCGAATACACGATCGCTAACGCGGCTCCGGCTGCTATTGCCGGAAACGGCAAGGTCAGCGGCGAAATGGCTAATCGTCATTACGAGAGCCTTCGAAAGGCGCTCCTGGCCGCCGGGGATGAAGGTCTCAAGAAGAAGGACATTTGGGACCTGGTAGGCAAGAACTTCAATAAGGACCAAGTGGACGAGATGTTGGTCACCCTCGGGGTTGCGTCCAGGCCGGGCGCTCGAAGCGCCAACGGCGGACGCCCCCCAATGGTCTACTACATCCCCAGCGAGGATGGCGACGGGTTCGTGTAAGCCGCCCGCTAGCATGGAAGGCCCCGGCGATTGCCGGGGCCTTTGTGCTACCAGAGAGAGGAGGGCGGGAAGTGATTAGAAGGTGCCAGAAGGCCAGGAAGAGCGGAAGAGGGGAGCTTGGCGAGTTCCGCTGTGACAATGACGCGGCATGGCGTATAAAGCTGACAGGGGCCAGCGAAGCGGACTTCGTCTATGCGTGCCCGCTTCATCTACACCAGGCCGCCATAGACCTTAGCAAGTCCGGCGGGGCCGTATTGGATCTTGAAAGGTATCCGCCCCCAATGGTTGCAAACCCCGCGTGAGGTTTGCTAAGGTGTACCCATCGCAAGCGACGAAGAGCTAAGAGCCTGGCAGAGTCCGGGGGAGCGGCGAGACTGGCGATAGCAGAGCACTACCAGCGAAGGGTGTTCGAATGGAAGAATGGAACTTCTTCCTTGGTGGAGACTATGAGCAGAGCTGGAAAGCCCTTCTCATCTCCCCCACTGGAGAGCTGCATAGCCGGGAAGTTGAAGACGGCTGCGAATGGCTGAATGGCGTTGCGCGGAACATGACGACCTGGAAGGCCAGTGGGGTAAAGGGGTGGCTTCCCTCGGGTGAATACCAGGAGCCGGTTTCGGTTTGCCACTCCTGTTCCTTGCACGTTAACGCAGCGGTCGGGCAGTTCTTTGACGAATACGGTCCGCAAAAGTGGCTTGACGAACTGGGGGAAGTAAAGCTAAAGTCCTCCAAAGAGGACGAAGGGGAAGAGCAGTTCACAGAGCCCCCTTACGGTCACGTTAGTACGAAAAGCGACATGGAAGCGGGAGTGGGCGTGACTCTGATTACCAGCCCCGACCGAAGCAAGGTCCACGTTAAGGAAAACGAGGACGGTTGCACTTCGGTTCGGACGGCGGCCAAGCGGGGATTCAAAAACTGGCCGGTTCTCACGGCCGAAGAAGCCGAAGACATGTCGGCCTGCGGTAACTGCGAAAGCCTGGTTAACGCGGAGATCGACGGCACCAATCCCAACCCGGACGAGAAGGCGGACAACGTGAGCGACAAGAACGAGACGCTGGAAGACCAGGAGACCCCGGAGACCCCGGAGGAGGACCAGGACGACCAGGAGCAGGACGACGACGAGCTGAGCCCGGAGGACAAGGCCGTCAGCGCCTACAACCTGCCCGGCGACCCGCACGACGCCTTGGACAACTGGACGAAGATGCTTCGCGCGGTTGAGAAGGGCGACAACGAAAAGGCCATCGACTTTTGGGAAGAGCGAGTGGACGGCCTTAAGAAGATCCTGGGTCTCGCGTAATCAAAAGCGTTGCGCTAACCGATCCGGTTAGCTAAAGTACAAAAGACGAAAGCGGGAAGGGCCCATCCGGGCCCCTCCCAATCAAAAGAGCCAAAGGGAAGGGCCCTGAAATGGCACGGCAGACCATCCAGCTCATTAAGATCATCGACGACGTTACCGGGGAGGAGCTGGACGAAAGCCAGCTTGACACGGTGACATTCGCTATCGACGGTATCGCCTGGCAGCTGGACACCAACGAGGAAGAGGGGCAGAAGATCCGGGAGTTCCTGGCCCGCTACGTCTCGGTTGCCACCCGAGTAGGCGCGCCGCCTGCTGCCCCTGACCGTCCCGGCCGGGCCGCCCCCTCCCCCTCCCGCCAGCGGCGTACGAGCGGTGAGCACCCCTTGCAGAAGGTTCGGACCTGGGCCCAGGAGAACGGCTACGAGGTGGGCGACGTGGGCCGGGTGCCCCTCACCATCAAGGAGTCTTACGCCAAGAATTTCGGGATCAGCGTTAGCGAGATCGGCTAACACCCCCGAAAGCAAAGAAAGGCCCCGCCCGAAAGGGCGGGGCCTTCTGGCTATTACTCGCTATCCGGAACCGGAGTGTAAAGGGCCTCGCGCACCGCCTCATCGTGCGTTGCGGTCGGCACGGTCACGGCGTCCACGGAGAGGCCCAGGAGGGCCGCCACAGCGGCCAGCACGAGGCCAACCGGCAGGGACGGCAGGTAGTGAGCGCCAAGCGCCAGTAGGGCCGCCGCAACGGCGTAGAGACGCGCGGCGTTACGGGTGACGAAAGAGAACAAGAGCTTTCCTTTCAATAGGGGTGATTGTTAATGCTTAATGACGATCGGTGCTTTCAGTGCAACCGGCATCCTCGCTGGCTGGTTAAGTGCGAGGGTTACGAATCGGGCCGGTCATGCATGGAGCACGTGGCGGAGCTAATGCTTAGCGTGGCCAGGCGAAGCCTGGTCATTGAGCTAGAAGTGACATACATTCCGATTCCGCTTGATGACGAGGAATAGAAAGGGCCCCTATGGGGGCCCTTTTCGTTTAGCCGTTGAAAGCCTCGCGCCAAGTGAGCGGGCCAACAATTCCATCAGCCTCCAGGCCGTGACGCGCCTGGAACTGCCGGACAATGGAATCCGTCTGCGGGCCAAAGACGCCATCGACGCCAATAGCCCAGGTGCGGGCTCGTAGGCGAGCCTGGATAGTCCTAACGTCATCACCCCGCATGTAGGGGCTGGTTAGCTTTAGATAGCGGCCGGGAAAGGCCGGGCCCGCAGGGGTCGGGTTAGGCTGCGGAGCGGGGGTGTCGGACGGATAGGACGGGTAGCCGTATCCAAGAACCTGCCGAACCTTTCGCGGACGAGTCCGCTGATAGCAACCATCCCCATTGCCCTGGGAACCGGCATTACCGGAAGAGGTGTTACCCTCATAGGTGGTAATGGTGCTATCGGTAAAGGAAACGACAATGCCCACGTGATCCGCGACGTAATCACCATCCCAGTCATAGAAGACGATAGCGCCAACCTTCGGATACTCGGACCACTGGCCGCGAGCCTTAAACCAATTCACGTGAGACGGGCAATACTCAAACTTGCCAATCACGTCCGCATTGCCGGACATTGCGGCACAATAGCTAATCCACTGATCACACCACGGCTCGTTATTGTCGCCATACCACTTTCCGAAAACGGTGTCGTTGTTGGGCCCCTCCTTGTAGCCCTGGTTAACCCACTTTGCGCACTCGGCAAACATAGCCGTAAGGCCAGCCATAGTTACTTCCTTCTTTCGTTAGTTCTTTCTTAGGGAATGGAAAAGCCCCCGGCGGCGTACGCCAGGGGCAAAGCGCTAGAAGGCCCCTAGGAGGGGCCGTTGTCGTTGGTTGCGGCCTCCTGGGCCGCCCTGGTCTCCACGGGCCGCACGGGGCCGCGCAGGGCCCGCAGGGCGGCCAGTACTTCGGCATGCTGATCCGTGACGAGAGTCGATAGAGCCCGCATCGCGCGTTCGCCGGTAACAAGGCCGCGCAATAGGGCGTTTTCGTTCTCTAGGCGCTCAACGCGGGCCGTAAGGTCGCTAATGACTCCTTCGAGCCTTTCGGCTCTGGCCTTTTCTGCTTCGGCGTTATCGCGCCAAAGGCGGGCGCTTTCATTGTCCGCCTCTGATCGAAAGCGAATGAAGGCCGCACCGAGACCGGCGGCCAGGCCCAGGAGGCTAATAGCTATGCTCCAGTAGTCCAATCGTCGCCTTCCTTTTAGTCAGCCCCGCCAATTGCGGAGACCCGCAAGGAGGATCGCCAGTTAACTATTCCGCCTTCCACCTTTACCGAGTGGTCTATGCCCTCTACTCGGTAATTGTTTCGATAGATGTACCCGCGACCGAAGTAGGCGTTATCTTCCTCAACGGTCAATTTGCCCATTAGGTCAAGTCGCAGAATCTTCGCGGCAACGCTGTCATCCGTAGAAAGGTCCCATTCCAAAGCGCTAATCCTTGGCTCTGGATTGGACCAGCGGGCCACAAAGTCCCGGGAATACTGCTTAACGTAGTCATCCTGGGTTACCTTGACTTCACGGTTGTACGTCCGGCGGCCATAGACAGTGACCGATGAAGGATCGGCGGCAGTGTTGCTAATGCCACCCTTCCGGGAGATGGTCACCACGTTGTAAACGTGGGACATGTCTAGATCAACGCCGTAGCCCGGCTCCGGGCCTTCGCCCTGATCCGCGTAGAACGTCGCCTCATTGCCAGGGATCGCAGTACCCGAGCTTTTCAGGTTGTCCAGGGCGGCCTTTACGATGAAACCTATTCGGCCTTCGCGGGTCATGAAGAATGCCGATTGCAAATCGGCTGCCGAATCCTGGATCTGGCCAAGTGCGTTCGTGTTGCTGAAATCGTACTTGGGGAAAGCAGCGGGGGCAGTCGGATAGCCCCACTTCCAACCCGTCCACGAGTAGCGCGTGTGAACCAGCTCGCAGAGGGAGGAGAGTCGATAAGACCCATTCCCCAGGCTTCCGCCCGCGCCGCAAATGTAGCGGCTTGCCGAATCACCCTCGCCAGTATTGTAAATGGTGAGCGAGGATAGCTGACCAACGTATTGGGACTGGTAGGTAATTCCGTCACCATAGACGCCGCCAAGTGTGCTCACGGTTTGCCATGGCCCGGCTACCACCGTGCTTGTGTAGCTCTGATAGTAAAGGCCAGCATCAATACTTAGCGATACCGAACGCTTCCCGGATGACTCCGGCCCGACGGTCACGGAAAAGAGGTGCCTTTGGTTGACTAGAGTATCCTTTGGCATCATTAGATACTTAAGGCCCTCGGTACCAGTATTAACGAACATCATGTCGTTTGTGGCGCTAAAGGCGGCTCCGGCAAGGAATGAGGTATTTCCGAGGGAAACGGCGCAATAGTGATTGACTCCGGAGGCGGGCCGCGTGACAGCTCCAGGGGTAAAGAAGGTCCAGAAGTCAACCCCGAAACCCTTATCAATGGGCCCAAATAGGCCCTTATTGGTTGTTCCTAGGGCACTGATTGCCGGGTCGGAAATATTGATGATCGTTCCGCTATTGGCGGCCGGGGCCTTGAAGTCAAAGCAGGTTCCGCCCTGGGTTCCCTCTATGAAGCCGGGGGAGCCATATACAATCGTCCGTGCCGTTCCTGCGGTAATGAGAGTACCCGGCGGGCTCACGAATCCCGACGCCTCGCCAATCGTTCCCACGGAACCGGCGGGATCGTCAAGGGGGAAATGTGCAAGAACGTTCTTTAGCTTATTGACTGTCGCCTGATACGGCGTTGCCAATGTGGTTTCGGAGAAGACCCTAAGATCATCCGAGCATTCCATGGTTACGTTAGCCGAACCAAAGCTAAAGCTATTCTCACCGTGGATCTTGTCAATGAAGCCAGAGAATACGGGTTCGGAACCGTCGCCATAGGCATAGTCCACAGCCTTATAGTTGCCGTCCGTACGGGACACCTGGAGGGCAAATACATCAAAGCCCCAGTCAGATGCATAGGCGGAACGGTCGGTGCCATCAAGGCACTTAAACGCCAGCTTGATTTCCGATCCCGGCTTGAAGCCCCATGGGCACGTTCCGGTGAAACTGAATCGCTGCCATGACTGCCCCAGGTTAAGGGTCTGAGTCCCCATGCCCCAACTGTCATCGGCAAAAGCCGCTGCCAGTGTCATGGGTGCATTGAAGACGCTAGCGCCAGCTCCAGGCATAAGCCTAATCCAGCCGGAAAACTGGTAGTTGGCAAAAGGAACGGGCGCGGTCTGCATTCGGATCGAGTTTGAGTATAGGGTCAGCTTTCCATTGTAAGTGGTAAGCGAGTCGGCAATACTCTTTCGATACACGAAGCGAATATAGCTATCCCCCAGATTGGCTACCGGAACGCTGGAATCCTTAATAAAGCCGAGTCCCCAATACCGCGTTGGGGTGGAGCCGTTGACTGGCGAATCCCACTTTTCCGCAGGGGGAATCTTACCATTGGAGCCAGTAGCAACCTGGTATGCCTCACCATTAAAGCCGCCAACATACGTACCGGACATGTCCGGAGATGCAGCCCAGCGGGGCGCAATATTGTTTCCGATGACCGAATTCACGCGCACGCGCTTATTTGGCCTAACGTAGGAGTAGTTCCGTCCACTAAGGTCATACGGACTCATGTAGGGGTTAACCTGCTTCGCAAAGGCGGCAGTTACCAGAAATGCAGTCGGAGCAGTAGTGTTGGCTCGAAGGGTAATACGGACCTGGCAGGAGGTAGCGCCAGGCGGAACAATCCCCTTGAAATAGAGCTGTGTATCTGTGCCGGTTCCGTCCAGAGTGGTAACCGTAATCGGGCTAACGTTGTGCGCGTAATAGTTTCCCCAGCCATCCGACCCCTTGAAGACGACGAAAAGGCCAAGCGTAACGTTGGGCTGGGCAGATGAAGCCCGGCGCACGTCATAACCGATTTGCAGTTCCCTGCCCTCTGTTACCGGAACTTCGGGGAACGTTAGAAGGTCCTTCCAGGCCCCAAGGATCGGCACAGCAATGCGGGCGCACCCCGTGTATGTGTCGGCACTGGTGGACAGGCTTAGCGTCGAATTACCTGCTGAAACAGTGAGCATCGACAGGGGGAAGTATGAGGCTCCAGGGACGCTGTAAGGGGAGCCCAGGGATTGCTTAGGGTAGAGGTTTCCGGGGTCAAAATAAACCTTGTTGATGATAACGGGGCTAAAGCGGTCGTCCGCGTTATCCAGGGTCAGGGAAGCGGTTCCGGTCTCGAAGTTGTCCAACTCAAAGGATCGGCCTCGCTTTGTTTCGAAACCAGCAACCCATGGGGTAATACTCTGCCATGCCGGAGTGTCGTTAATCTCGGACTCGAAAGCCACTTCCGCTTCAAAGGCTAGCCGACTGGTGATGGTTAGTTCCTTCCTTCGTTCGTTCTTTCTTAGAGATGAAGAAGCCCCGGCCATTCGGCCGGGGCCTTGAACCTAGAAGCCAGTACGGCCGCCGTTGCGCTTGCCAATTCGAATGATCTCGTCTCGCACGCTCGAAGCAATGGAGCGGGCTAGGTCACGTTCGGCAGTAACCGAGCCTTGAACCGTCACATTGACAATCACCTGAGACCCCGAGGAGTCCCCAGGCGTTGCGCGCTGGGAACCGAGAAGGGGCGTTACCCGAGCGCCCGCCGGAAGCTGTAGAAGCTCCGGGCCTGCGTCACCAACAATGGCCGCACCACCAGCAGTAACGTTACCGCCCAAAGCCAGATAGGGAATGTTGGGCGTGCTGATGGTGTATGACGGAATGTCCATACCGAAAACGCTTCCGCCGCCTACCGTAAAGCTTAGATTATTCCAGGCTCGAATAATCCGGTTAACGGCACCCTTGAAGGTGTCGTAGATTCCATCCCACATTCCGCCGAAGTTGAAAGATAGGTTATTGGAGAACCAGTTCTTTACATTCTGCCATCCGCTCTTAATCCAATTGACGGCATCGTTGAATCCGCTAACCATATTGTCAATGGGGCCCTTGAAAGCGCCGTAGACCATTTCAAAGCAGCCCTTTACGATGCCAACCAGAGCGCCAACAATTCCGGAGGCTATATCCTTAATGCCCTGCCACATCTTCCCCCAGTTGCCAGTTAGGAGACCGATAGCAAATTCCCATATGCCCTTTAGTACATCAAGGAATCCGCCAATGACGCCCATTACTTGCGTAACCATTCCCGAGGCTACTCGAAGGATATTGTCGCCCCAATTGGACCAGATGTAATCAAGCACCTTAACCACGGTTTCGACTACGGTCTGTATGTATTGGAAGCCAACAGCGATAGTTTCCTTTAGCTTCGTTACCACGGGCTCTATTCGCGGCCACATGGATTCGAACCAGGGGATTACCTGATCTCGGACAATCGTAACGACCTTGTCAAAAGCGCCGTGAATGGTATCCGTCGTAGACGAGATCGTGTCTCGAATAGTGTTCATCGTGCCGGACTTCTGCTCTACGTCAGAAAACATCCCGCCAAAGACGCCCTTAATCCAGTCAATAGCAGGCCCGAGGATCGTGCTTAGCACGTTGGCAAAGCGCTCGACAATCGGAAGCACATAGTTGCCGATTAGGTTAACGAAGCCCTCTTCCAGGGTTCGCTTAAAGGTCTCGATTCGAGTTGAAGCGTTATCCCTAAGCGTGCTACCCATCTTGTCGGCAGCCCCGCCGACTTCGCCAAGAGCGGCAACGGCGTTAGCGGGGTCCATTGCATAAAGGGCGTCGCCCAAGTCCTCTGCCTGCGTGCCGAAAAGCATTACCGCAGCCTGGGAGCGGGCCACGGGATCGGGCATGGCCTTTAGCTTCTGGAGCGTTTCCGAAAGAGCGGCATTAGCCGTGGCACCACCGGAGCCGATACGCTTAGCCATGTCCTCCGCATTGAGGCCGATAGCCTCAAAGCCTTGAGCCGTGGTTTCCGAACCGTCAACCGCTCTAATAGAGAATTCCTTTAGAGCATCTGCCGCGAGATCACTATCACGCGCACCGGCCTTAATGGCTTGACTGATTAGCCCCATTGCCTGGGGTCCGTCAACGCCTAGCTTTCGAAATTGGGTGCCATACTCATTGAAAGTATCCAAAAGGTCGCCGCCCTTGTCGGCTCCCGTCTGCATTCCCTTAGTGATTACGTCGAAAGCCTCATCGGCGGACGAAACAAGGCCGGTTCGCATCATCTGGGAAACCGCCTTAGTGACGCCCCCTAGATCCTGATCAAAGACCTTCGAAACGTCTTGGGCCTTCGTGGCAATCTTCTGGAGCTGATCATTAGAGGCGTCGGGCGGTAGGATGCCGTCCTGCATAACGCTCTTGATTGCGTCCGTGGCTTCCTGGAAATTCTCGGATACGCCAGAGGCATAAAGCTTTCCGGCCACATCACCGGCGTTCTTCGCCACAGGGCCAGTTAGGCCCAATTGGGCCTGTAGCTTGCTTACGGTCTTTTGCTGGTCCAAAGCCTGCGAGATGCCGTCCATGAGGACGGCCCCGGCTGCCACGGCAAGGCCAGCCAGCCCGGCCTTTAGGGCGGCCCCCTTGGACATGAGCCCATCGACCAGGCCGCCACCGCCGCCCGCTCCGGCCTGATGCCCTGCTTCGGCGAATTGCTCGCCTGCCTGGTCCATGGAGGAGCCCAGTTGCCGGAGGGCATCCATAGCCCCGGATGGGTCTCCGTCAATAATGATGCTTAGCCGTGTCTCACTACCACTACCCGGCGGCATGAATCACCCCCCTATGTTCTCCCTCATGAATTCAAAGAAGACGCCGTAAACGTCTAGTGGCAAGTCCATAAGCTCAGAAAACGTCATGCCGTAAAAATGGCAGAACGCTGCATAGTTCCTAAGCTCTGTCAGTCTTTTGGGTCGGCCTCCGCCTGCACCACCTCAAGCTCTGCGGCCGGAACGTTAAGCGCGTCGTCAAAGCTGAAATCCGGATCAGTCTTCCGGCGAATAAGCCAAACGAGGGCTACCAGGTGAAGGGGGTCTAGGCGGGTCTCTCGAACCGGTCGGCCCTTCTCGTCCTTTACGGGCGTACCGTCGTCATCCTTGACCGGCACCGCCTTAAAAGCTTCCTGCACGGTTACGCCGGTCTTGTCCTTAAACTGGACCATATCCCCCAGGGTCAGGCACTTAGGGTCAAAAGCGAGCTTCATTAGTTATCCTCCGGGAAAGCGTTGCGAATGGCGCGGGCCAGGGCCGCGCGATAGATCATGAGAATGTCGCCGGTTTCAACATCGCGGCGGGCCTTGAAAAGGAAATAGCCGTCACGGCGAAACGGCTTGAACTGGTGATACCGGTATGAGCCGAACTCTCCACCCATCGCATAGGGATAGGCGGTTCCGCCGTACATGACCCGAGCGCGGCCCCTAACCCGCTCCATGCGGAGCGAGCGGGCCGATTTCGGGGCGACACCGCCGACGCCAGCGGCGCGAATGTGGGCACGCGCTATGACGGCTTCACCGATCTCGTAATCGGTCTGTGCGATAATGCGAGCCATGTTGTCACTGGTGGCAGTTAGGTTCTTTCGAACCTCTTCAAAGCCTTGGACCTCAAAGCTGGTGAAATCCTTCTTTGACGAACGAGTGCGCTTCTTGGCGCTCTTCTTGCGCGGCATTAAACCGCCGTGTCAAGACTCTTGTAAGTAACGCTAATAGCGTCGTTGCCTACGTTGTTAAGCGCCAGGCCCGAGATGGAAAGCTCCGGAATCTTGCCCGCCTCAATATTGGGCGCGGCAGAGTCAAACCGGGCATTAGGCATTGTTACGGTAATAACCGGGACAATAAGCGGCTTAGAAGGATCGGGGGCAACCCCCTGCCAAGTAAGCACGATGTTTCCAAGAGTGCCGGAAGCCAAGGCGGCAGAAGCCTTATTGTAGGCCGTCATACCATCAAAGTCCCCCTTTAGGGAGAACTGAATCTTTCGCGGTGACTGCTCGCGCGGCTCACGACGCCCAAGACCAATAGCCCAGCGATCATCCTTGAGCCCGTTGTCCGTCTTAACGGAAACCTCGGAGACGGCAAAAGCCGTGGAGTCAAGAGTCACAGTCCCGCCGACAAAGGTAAAGAGCTTTGCGTTAGTCGGATATGTCGGGGTTGCCGGGGAACCGGTGCGAATGGCTTCCTTGGCGAATACGAGATCCAGGTTAAGGGACAGAACTCCGTCAACCTGATTGGAAAGCTCCCAGGAAGAAACCTTTCCACCCGGATAGGAGAACTGAGCAAGTCCGCCGGAGGCGTCTGCCCGGCCCACCTCTGCGGTAAAGCTCTTACCGGCCAGGTCTGCAATCGTCGCCGTAAAGAGGGTGTATCCGTCGGTATCCTTAGTGCCAACGTTCACATTTCCAAGCATGTGCTTTAGCCAAAAGGCAAAGCCCCTGTCCAAAACCTCAAGCTCTAGGGAACCGTCAGCCCCCTTGGGGTTAGGTGCGAAACGGTCAGCGCGCATAACGCGCTGCCCCATCTGCATAGCATTGGACTCGACACGCTCATACTTGCCGGAAACGCTTTCCTTGCTCAGCTCATAGAATCGGGAAACCGGAACAGTAGTGCCGTAGGTAACTTCATCGACGGTGCCGATATAGGAATCAAAGACAGAAGCCATTAGCCCTCGCTTTCTGTAGTAGTTCGGGCCTTAGCCCAGTCCTCACGGGCCACCAGGCCCGCGCCAATGTCGTCCGGCACGTCCACCGGCTCCCCGGCCTCCGCCGTAAGGCCCAGCGACGGCACGTCCACGGCCCCGTGGGGGCCGGTATAGATGACCCGCAACTAGGGCCCCTCCTTTGTGTGTTGAGCCCCCTGGGGGGCGTTTAGCGGCCCTCGCGGGCCGTGACCGATATGGAGCCCTCCCACTGGGCTTCCGCCCCCTCTGGCGTCGGCCAGGAGATGAGGCGTTCCGGCCGGAGAAGTGAGCTGACGGCCAGGCCCCCTAGGGACGGATCGGAGGCAATGGCAGCCCGACAGGACTCGACTGCCGTTAGGGCTGCCGTTTCCACTTCTTCCGCCTGGCCGCCCGGCCGGAGAACGGAGACGATTAGGTGAACCGAATAGACGGTTTCCGATTGGCGGTTTGTAGTCCAGTGACCATCTGCCCAATCAATCTTTCCGACCATCACCCAAAGGCGGGGCGGATTCTTTGGCATTGACCATGTGACTTGAAACTTAGAAAGGCCGGGGGCCACTTTGAATCGGTCAACGATGGCTCGCTTTACTGCGAGCGTGTTAGCCGTCAAATGGCCCACCTTTCCAGCTTGTAGCGGTTTAGAATTGCGTCCACCTCCGGTAGGCCGGTCTCAAAGCCAGCCCTACCGGCGGTAGCAAGCTGGTAGGTTCCCATATCGCTGATCTGAAATGAGACGGCGCGATCGGGAATAGCCGTATTGGCTGAGACCAGTAGATCCCTGATTCGCAGAAGCGCCGCCCGCCTCACGTCGGCCGGAGGGGGATAGATTCCAAACTCAAAGTAGGTTGACCCGTCAGGGCTAACCGTCTGGCGGCTAATGTCATTCTCTCGCTCCTGCGGATCTATCCCCGCCGAAAGAATGCGAGCACGCATCACAAAGGATCGTTCGGTAATGCGCTCGAACTCCTCTTCCACCACATCGCGGGCAGCAGCTATCAGAGCAGAGGGGTACCTGATGGAGTCGGCTAGAACATCATCGAAAGCCCGAACATCCTTGACAGAGACAATCGGGGATTCGGTTACTTCAAAGAAGAGACGCCGATAGCCGGTGTCATGAATCCAATAGGCGACGTATTCGCCAAGCGCTCCAGGGGTCCACCTGCATACCCAAGCGGGGGCCTCATAAGTGGCCGCCTGATCCAGGAGCGGCGCGGGATCGGTTGGCCCGGCCTGGCGTCCGGAGTAGATCCGGAGGCGAACGTTAGTGGCAGAAGAGGAATCCTCTTCGTCCCCCATGTCTACCGATAGCGTCGCCCGCGTGCCAAGCCGTAGGCGCAACGTTAGTTCCTTCTTTCGTTAGTTCTTTCTTAGGGGTTCTTTCGTGGGCGGCCGGGCCCCCGGCGAACCGGGGCCGCCGGTTCCGGCTTCATGTCCCCCGCCGTAAACGGCGCATCAGCCGGGATAGCGTTCCCTAGCTCGATGTGCCGTTCGGCCAAGTCGTCGGACAGATCCAGGACGGCCCCAGGGCCGGGGTTGAGGTGGCCACCCACGAATCCGGTTAGCTGGCCAGTAAGAGAGACCTTCAAAAGGCCCCCTTAGCTTGCGGCCGAGCGAAGCGCGGAAACCGCCTCCAGGTCCATTAGGTCACCATCGCCACGATAAGTGATCTTCCAGCTAACCATGTCGGAATCCCAGGCGTATTCATCGGAACGAGCAACCGCGAGGCCCTTTGCCTGGCGAAGCTTGAACTTGGAGAAGTCGCCATACCAGAGAAGGTCAGTGTTGGCAGTTCCGGCCTTTGCGGTAACGGTAGCGTCAACCGCATACGGCTTTCCAAGCAGGGTATCCGGAACACCGACAAGATAGGACGGGTTCCAAATAGGATTGCCCATAGTGTCCTTAATCTTTCGGAGTTCCGCTAGCTGGAGATCGCCAAAGAGCCAAGAGGCATTCTTGCGATAACCAGTCCGTAGCTTGTGCTGGACGTCAATAAGGTTGTCATAGCTGACCGCGCCAAGGCCGGTGCCCTGGACAACCTTCTTACCGGCAGGAACGGCAAGCTGGAGCTTTGCGAGCATATCGGCCGCAAGCCGGTCGGCAACGGCCTCGCCCGCATCGTTAGCAACAATACCGGCAATGTCCACTTCGGAATCTGTCATAAGCTCAATGCTGAGCTGAGTACCAACACCGTACTTCTTTACGGTCAGATCCTTAGTGGTGAAACCGGCCTTAGTAAACGGGATCTTGTCACCCTCAGCCAGGACCGCAACATCAGCCGGAACCGGACGCGCGTTCTTGACCGGGTATCGAATGGTCTCGCCGTGGCTGGTGGTGAAAGTGTCAACGAGAGAAAGGAAAGGACTCCGCTCACGCATCGACTCTAGAACCTGGGCGATAAACTGCACGCTGGTCGTGTTACCGGCAAACGCAGGGTCGGCCACCTTACCGGCCTGAGCCTGGACGTTAGCACCAGCGGCGCGAGTCTCCGGGACAATCAGAACGTCTCGCATCTCGCCGTTGGCCACGGCAACAAGAATGGACCGAACGTCATCGGGCGCATTCTCCGGGGATTCCGGGGTTCGGCCAGCCGGGCCGAAAAGCGCGTCAAGCTTGCCGCTCTGGTTGCGGGCCTCCGCCTCCAGTTCCGCCTTAGCGGTATAGTCGCGGATCTCTTCGGACTTCTCGGTAATGGCAGTGTCCAGGCGCTCCAGGCGCTCCCGCTTCTCTGCGGCGGTCATCTTCGCGTCATCGTTGACGCTCTTGTACTCCTCAAAAAGACGCGCCCGGTAGTCGATAGCGGTACGCGCGAGATCAATAAAAGACAAATTAGTCCCCAATCGTGAGTGCGATAATGGCAAGCCGGGTAGAGTCAATCTCTGCCTCAAGCTCATAAGCCCGAAGGCTCTTGGCAACCGGCTCGCGCTCTGCGCGTGCCTTAGCTAGGGACCGCTGGGCAATCCCTGAGTTGGTGTCGAGATAGGCCGGATACGTAACCGGCGAAACGTCATAAAGCGTAAGATCCATGAGCTTGCGAAGGTCGCGGCCGTCGCCGTCATAAGACCAGTCATCCTGAATCGTGCGAAAGCCGAAACTGGACTGTGAGATATCCCCACGCCGTAGAGACTCGGCAAGGTCGCGCCCGGCCGACGTATTCGGTAGGTCCACCTCATAGCGCAGGCCGATAGAATCCTGTTCAAGGCGAAGCGTTCCCGCCGTGGTGCGGCCGAGAACCATATTCGGATCGTGGTTAAAGAGGGCCCTTACGTCGTGGGCTTCATCCAGTGCGCGAGTAAAAGCGCCCGGCTGGATGGTTTCGACCCATCCGCCTAGATCCTGAGACCTAGTATTAAACTTTGCCGCATAGCCGATAAGGACGCTTCCGCCGGTTTCTGTAGCGCGAAGCTCAAAATCACTTACCGCTGTTCGGGTCTCCCGTAGGTTCTGCAATGTCACCCCCAGTGTTGTTGTTCGGGTCTGCCTGACCCGTAAAGGGGGCCAGTTGCGCCGGAACCTCCGGCGGCTTTAGGGATTCGGCCGTAACCGGTGTCAGGTTCGCTGGTCGGTAATACTGGGCTCCAAGTCCATCCGGCATCGGTTCCCAGTCCTCAAGTTCCGCAATGCGGTCTGAGTTGAGGAAGCCGTTTTGGATGCCGATTGCATAAGCCTGGTAACGCTCTGCCGTCTTGGCCCTAAGTCGCGCATCAAGGTTGAACTTGACATAGCGATTACCGGGAAGAAGGAAGGTGGATATTGCCTGCTCTAGGCGGACAAGCCACGGGCTTAGCGTCTGGTCAATGAACCAGCGGTTTTGCTCCTCAACGCCACTACCCCAGGAGCTAGTTACAGTGGGGTCAACCTGATTGGCGGGGACTCGATAGATTAGGGCAATCTCGACCTTCTGAAAGCGTCGAGTATCCAAGAATTGCGATTGCTCCGGTGTGATAGTGACGCTTTGCCACGTAGCACCGCCGGTTAGGATTCCCAGAGAATGCGAGTTGTTAATTCCGGTGTGCTGCTTCTTGAACATGTCCCGCAGCATTAGGGCTTGATCCTTAGTAGGATTCCCTGGATGCTGAATGATGCCGGTCATTGCCGTACCCTGTCCAAAGAACCTTGCGCCGAACTCCTCTGCGACAAGGCCAAGGCCGACCGCTTGGCGCGCATTCTCCAATGGGCTTAGGCCGCGAAGGCGACCGGGCATCGTGAAAGCCGGAATCCAAAGAAGCTCGCTACGGTCGAAGATTTCGCCGTTAACTTGAAAGCGAAGATCCATACCGTTGTTTTGTTCCATGATATGGACAATACGAGGGTCAACAGGATAAAGAGCGCGAATCCCGGCGGTAACCGGATCTCGCTCCGTATAGATGAAAGCGTTTCCGTCAATCAGAAGACTCGTCATGATTCGATGCCAGAAATCAAACCGCGTCATGAACGGGTTTGGCGCATCAAGCCACGGCGGGTTATTAACCTTGCGGTGTTCCTTTCCGGCGATGTAAGTATCAATCGGAAGAAGTGAGACGGAATCGGCAATGAGGGATACGCAGTAGAGAACGGCGGGCAGCAGAAGGGCCGTCCTTGTGGACACGTCCCGGCCGCCATAGGTCTTGGAGCCCGTAGAAGCCCAGAATGCGGGCTCTTCCCACGTTGGGGTTTCCACGAGGGGGACGGATCGGCGCTCACGCCGGAAGAGGCTTCCTAGGCCCATCAGCGGCCCCTCTCGCTGGCGATCCCGGCCGCCAGGGCGAGGAGTCCGGCCAGGGCCAGCCCGGCCGTCCTGGAGGCCGACCAGGCCGCCAGTGTCAGCAGCCCCCCGCCCGTAGCCTGAAACACCGCATAAAGCCGAACGCGGGCCAGTGCGTTACGTAGGGTCTGAATAGTCGGCCTCCTTTCAGGTAAACGAAATAAACTCCACCTCCGGCGGGTCTTCCGCTGGGACAAGGGAAACGGCAAGCGCATTAAGGCTTGCCGCGATGCCATCAATCTTGTCTGCCTCGCGCGTGCGCTTAGGCTTCATTAGGCCATCAGCCTTGTATTCGATCTCAACGTTATTGGCCATCCAGGCGAGAACGGGATTAGCGCCATGCCGAAACGTTCTCTCGGATATCAAGCCTTCGAGCATCTTGCAGGGCTCATTAAGCCTTGTAGCCGACTGGGGCACCTTGACGACACTTAGGCCGCCATCTTCCAGGCGTTGCACGATTTGAAGCGCATTCCACGGGTCATAGCCGAGATGCTGAATATTGAAGGTCTCAGCATCGGCGGTAATGTCTGCATAGACGCGCTCATAATCGACGGTCTCACCATCAGTGATGGTTAGATATCCAAGCTTCTCCCAGGATAGGAACTCCTCCCTTTGCTCCTGCCTCCGCTCAATAGCAGCGCGAGGAACCCAAAAGCGAGGAAGGACAGTAAAGCCGGGGGCGGTCGGATCATCGGCCGTGCCCGGGAAGAGCAGCACCCACGCGGTAAAGTCGCTCGTTGAAGCCAAGTCCAGGCCAGCGAAGCAGGCCCGGCCCGTCAGGGCCGACCGGCTAACCGGCTTGTCGGCATTAGCAGCCCAGGAGTCCATAGAGATCCATCGGGTAGCCTGTGCTACCCACTGGTTTAGACGGAAGACGCGAAAGGCGTTTTCCGCACTGGGCTTCTCCTTTGCATCCCGGAACTCATCCCTTAGCGTGTTGATGTTAAGGAAGTCGCCCAATGCTGGATTTGCCCAATACCAGCCCGTAGGCTTAATGCCGTTAGCGGGATCGCCTGGCGATCCTTCATCCGTCCAATCCGCTTCCTTTGGCAGGTTGCGGAGATAGACAAAGCGCGAAGGGTCTAGATTCTGGTCACGCTCCACGCGCTCTGAAAAGTCGTGCTCTTCCAGGGCAAAGCGGGCCGACGTGTAAGCGGCAGTAGTAATGCAAAGCATCAATGGTTGCGTACGGGTACCAAAGGACTGACGCATAGCGTCAAAAAGGTGACGATCCTTCTGCGTTAGCACCTCATCCATTAGAACCATGGATGCGTTAACGCCAAGAGCGCCCGCAGCGTCACCCGGAAGAACCGCGTAAACGCTATTGCTCTTGCGATCAACGATTCGCTTCCGCGAGTCGATGATTTCCAGGCGCTTTGAAAGTACTGGGCTAAGCTCCACCATTCGTTTGGCCGTATTAAAGACTAGGGCGGCCTGGTCCTTGTCCGCCGCTACCGAATAGACTTCGGCGGACTCTTCATCATCGCCGACCAGGCCGAGAAGCGCGATAGCCGAAGCTATCTCACTCTTTCCGTTCTTTCGGCCAAGCTCAATCCATCCCATGCGGTATTGACGAGTCCACTCGTTGAACTGGTCGTCATAGCGCAGGGTGCCAAAGAGGGGCCTAAAGATTCCTTCCTTCTGCCACTCGGACAGATAGAAAGGGTGGCCCGCCGTACGGCCCTTAGTATGAACTAGAAGCTTTTCAACAAACGCAATTGCCCGCTCTGCGCGGGCTCCGTCGTAACGCCACCATAGAGGGTCGGGGTTTGCTGGCGCATGAGGCGCAATCGGATATGGCAAACCTTCCCCTCTCTTTAGTTGTGGCGGGCATGCAAAAGGCCCCCGAAGGGGCCGTGTCTATCAAGGTGGAGTGCAAATCTTGCAGTACATGAAGTGTCTTGTTAAGGCACGGGCACGCCGGTCTTTGTCTAACAGTGCAAAGCCCTGCGCGAGTTTGAAAGACGAAACGCTCTGGTCGGCGGCACCAGGGTTAGTAATAGTCCACCGGGCTAGAACCTGATAGTACTTGGAGCACCGAAACGGCTTCTTGTCGCCCACACTGCCTCTTCATTACTAATGTACCCGAAGCCGGATTCGAACCGGCAACCTCCGGCGTCTAAAGCCGTCGCCTCTTGCCAATTGGGCTATTCGGGCCTAAAGCTCTCCATAGTGAAAGATCCATTCAACCGACACGCGACGCTTCCAGCAAAGGGCCTTTTCCATGCAGGTAACGTAAACGTCGAACCTGCCGGAACGAACCCGACTGGGGCGAAGTTCAATAGCTGCCGAATCCGTGCCCAAGTGAATCCGGCACTCTTCGCACTGAAATAGCGGCGCATCAAAAGCAGCCTTACGGAAATGCGGCTCGGGAACCTCAAACTCCGGCCACTCATCCGGGTTGGCCATCCGAAGAAAGCAGGCGGCCACGTCGCGGCAAACGCGACGCTGGTACATAGTTCCCCGGGTCCCTCCACCATAGACGCGGGTTTCAAGCTGAAAGGAATACATGAGCGTGATGCAACGGCCGCAAGGGAAGAGGCCATCCATTACAGTCATTTCGTTTCACCTTCTGTCGGACTAACGCCGGAGCCCTGTCCTTCCCCGGCCAGGGCTCCGGCGGAGACTCAACCCGCGAGGGGGGTAAAGCGGGGAATCTCGCTTCCCTTGCGCACCCACGCTTGAGCGCCGGGCCAGGGAAGTATTACGGGATCGGGCTCCGCAAACATGGGAGCCTTACATCCGTCGTGCGGGATTGTGTGCACTATGTCAATCGTAAAGACCATTTCGGCTTCATTGCCTTCGGAGCCGACCGCAAACTCAAGGTTCCGCCGATCCAGGCAAAGCGCGACCTGTGCAGCGTGAAAGCCGTCCCTATCAAGAAAAAGGTCACCATTCCCGGAGTAGCAAAGGCGCACAGCGCGATTGAAAGCGCGCAAAGCCAGCGAAGAGCGGGGAAAGAATTCACCCGGCCCTGCGAGAACAAAGGCCCTCGCGTCGTGTAATGGGCGTAGCTTCGCGGTGCCGCTAATGCACCGAAGCACATAGCGCGGCGGAAGGAGGAAGCCGTCATTGCGAATGATCGTGCCTCTACGCATCTCTATTCCTTAACGTCCCACTCGTGCCAAAAGCACTTACTGTCAAACCTGACGTATGCACCCTGCCGGTCAGCAAGGAGACCGCAAAGAGCAATGCCCCGTCCGGATTCGGCCACCTCACTAGTAACTAGGACCCTTTCCCCTTGCTCGTTAACCGTGGTCTCGTGGGTGCGGTAGTAGGGAACGTAGTTACCCACATCCCAAACTTCATGACGCAAGAGCTTCTTAACCGTGTCATAGATGATGACAACATGGCCCAGGGGATCTTTTATAAAGGGATCTTCCCCGTTGCGAATTGCCGAAAGATGCTGGGCATACTTAACCGCGTTGCCTACCAGCTCAGACGTGATAAGCCTAACGTCTTCCGAGTAACCCCAAAGGTCAAGCTCATCGCAGGTATTAGCGGCCCACGTTCGCAGGTCCTTAACGTCCAGGGGGTTTCGCCTGAATTCGCGCACGCGCCGACGAACCTTCATGAAGTCCGGAACGTTAGTGGTGCTGTCGATTGCGGGCATGGCTAACCCCCTCTGCGAACAGGCATGGTTAAGCACACAGGGGGACGGAGCGTCGCCACCTGATCTCTGTGCGTTGGTGCATCGTTGCACCGATACCGGCCCTGGTGCAACGGTGCACCCAAGATTCGTCAAGATGGGTTGATCTCACGTTGTGAGCTGACAGCCGGACCAGGCATCCTGTACTAGGAAGCCAGGGAGGCGAGTTGGCAGAGCGAGAGAACCCAACGGCACGTCAGGCCGAGCTAGGCGGCCTGATCCGCTCCATGCGGGAAGCGGCGAAGATGTCGGCGGCCGACCTGGCCGCCAGGCTCAAGAAGAGCAAGGCGACGCTAAGCCGCATGGAGCGAGGCAAGATCGGGCTTAGTGAAGCCCTCTTGATCGCCACCATGGATCACCTGGGGGTGGAAGATCCGCAGCTTCGTACCGATGCACTCCAGCTGCGGGCGGAGGCAGAGGGAGGCGGGCAGGGCTGGGAAGGTGAGCCGGAGTTCCGCGCAGCCCTCAAGCCGGGCTTTGCAACCCAGATCGGCAACGAGCGAGAAGCTTCGGTTATGCGTTCGCTTGATTTGCTTTGGCCTCCAGGGCTAACGCAGAGCCCAGAGATTGCCGAACTCATGGCGCGAAAGTTCCTTGAGAACTCGACTGAAAGCAACGTAAGGCCGCTCGTTGAGGCCAAGATGCGGCGGCAGGAGAGTCTGACGCGGGACGTTGCCCCGCTAACGCTATGGGCTGTGATCCCGGAATCTGTTCTACAGCATTCAATTGGGGATAGTGAGATCCTGCGGGGTGCCGCGCTTTATATGGCGGACATGATGGAGAATTACCAGAACGTCAATGTTCACGTCATCCCCAACGACTCTGCGGGCATGGTGTTGCTCACCAACTCGTTCGCTATACTGAGCTTCCCGGAGAGTTGGCGGCCTGATGTGGTGTGCGTCCCAGGGCTAACCAGCACCCGATACCTTGAAGATCCCGCAGAGGCGCGAGCCTATAGGAACCTGCATGAGCGAATGATGATGCAATACTCGCTAAGGCGGGACCAGTCGCTATCTCTCATCAGGTCTTACGCAGCTAAACCGTAGAGGAATAAGCATGTACATCATTAACGATGCATCCACCCTCAATGTTGAGTGGACGAAGGGGCGGACCTCCGGGCCGGATGACAACTGCGGCCAGTTCGCCAAGGGGCCCGATAGCGGGGTCTACTTCTCCCACAGCAAGGCCCCTAACGGCCCGGCCTTCTACCTGAACGCTGGCGAGTGGGAAGCCATGAAGGCAGGATTCCGGGATGGCGACTTCGAGAACCTGTGAGCCCGAAGGCCCCTAGAGGCCCTGAGAGGCCCCCGGCTCCGGCCGGGGGCCTCTTGCTGTGCGCTGGGCAGAGAACTGGGCCAAGAGGCCCCCAGGGCGGGCCTACGAGGCCCCGCCAGTCAGGAGCGCGAGCACATCAGCGCCCGGCCCGCCCTGGTCCTCCGGCTGGACGGCCAGGCGGGCGCGGTCGGCCGGGCTCAAGCCCAGCTTTGCACCCCACTTAGCCATCTGATCCTGTGCGGCTATTTGAGCCTGCAAAGCCGGATTCTTAACCACGCTTCCCTGTCGCCCTTCGGCACTAAAGCCGTTAGCGCTAATGTCGCGCGTGGCGGCGACATAGAGTGAATAAGCCTGGCAATAGGCGGCGACCGCTACACGGTCCGCCTTAGTGATGATTCCCATTGAATCGAGAATAGGCGCAAGCCTATTCCATTCCTCTAGTGCGATATCGTCCAGCCAATCCGGCGCGGTTGGATAACCGCCAGAAACCGAAAGCTCAGAACCAATAGGACGACCGCCGGGGTTTCCATTAAGGAGCTTAACGGAAGCGGGCTTAGGAAGACGACCCGAATTAGTGCCTCCCATTAATCCACCTCCTTAAAGCGTTATGGGAATAGCGCCGCATAACTATTCACGTGAATAGTTATGCAATGAATGGGCATAAATGGATATGCATAGCTATGCTGTCCTAAATGTCCGAATTGCCCTTTTTTCCTTTTTTCGCAAAGGTTTGGGGGAACCTCCCAGGAGGGGGGTGCTAGGAGGGTTAAAAAAGTTTTATGCCCCCCTATGTACCTTAATGTCCGAATTGACCGGATCATATTTATGCATTGCATGGTTATGCACCATGCTGCATGAATGAATAGGTTTACATTCGGAATGCATAAAGGCGTTGGGTTAAGTCTTATTCCCTCGCCTGCTATTGCAGGCACGGCATAGGACCCTAATGTTAGACAGCTCATTACCCCCGCCCTTAGAGCGGGGCTTAATGTGATCCCCTGTTAGGGGATTATCCTTATTGCCCCGTGTCATACACCAAGAACAATAGGGCTGCCTTGCAATGGCAGCCTTTACATTGGCCACCCATGTTGCATCATACGCGCCCTTAACGCGCGTATTCTTGCTCTTGTATATGCGCGCCTTACGGGGCGCGCTAATAGGGGAACACGCCTCACATAGCGTGTTCCCTAGATTAATCAAGCGGTGACACCGCTTGCACATTGCTTTAGGCAATGGGCCTCCTTTCGCATTCGGCCCATTGCTAACGGGCGTGCTATAGGGCACGCCCTATAAGTGAGGGCCGCTTTAGGGCGGCCCTTATTTGTTCTCTCATATATAGAAGTCGTGTTACGGGCCGGATAGTTAACACCCCGCTCGTGTGACGTGCGCCACACAGCCGGGCGCAGCCGGAACGGCCCCAGGGCCCCTAGGACAGCCTGTCGGCCCAGCAGGCAGGCGCAGCCCCCAAACGCGAGAAGCGGCCCCCGTAGGGGCCGCTCCAGGGCTTGCTAGGCGGTGTCAGTCGTCGTCGCCCAACGACGCGGCCGGTTCGGCCGACTCCGGCCACTCCTCCGGCGTGTAGGCCCCGTAGAGGCCGTAGACCAGCTCAGCCGACCAAACGCAGTCCTCGCCGACCCAGGCCCGCGCCTCGTACGTGTCCCCTTCGCCGATGTTGTGAAAGGAGCCGTTGTCACGAAGCCAGCGGTAAGACTCGTCACGCAAACCGCTTTCAACCGACTTGGAGAGTTCACCCTTTCCGTTAAGCCGAAGATCACTCGGCTTGTAAGCGGAGTCGATTCCGCTTTGCACGTTGTAGTCTTCGTGGCAAATCTGGAGCGTAAGAGCGGTCGCCATGACTCCCTTTCCTCCGGGGATCGTCCCCGGTTCCTTATGGGTCCATCGTAGCAAACCCACTATCAGGTTTGCAAGGTTTGTTCGTTCCTTCGTTCATTCTTTCTTAGGGGGGAAGCGGGGGCCGTCGAACCGACCCCCGCCCCTACACCTTAGAAGTTCTCGAAGCCATCCGAAATGATGTCAACGCGGACCTTGTCGTTTCGGTGCTCAACCAGCACGCGCCAAACCAGGTCATTGCCCTGGTACAGCTCGATTTCGCCCCTGTCGCCCGGCTGGAACATGTTCCCCTTGTTGATGGCCGTCATGGCGTCGTGAGCGGCTACGCGGGTCGGCTTCTCGGCGTAGTGGAGGAGGTAGACCGTTCCCTCACCCTTCGGGAGGCGGTGGTTAGAGGCGACCACGTGGAACATGATTCCCTTCCCGGTTCGGGGCCCTTCCCCGTTCCTTATGGTTAGAGCTTAGCGCATTAGGGAGTGAAAGGGAAGCGAAAGGAAGGGGCCTCTTTCTATTGCAAACCTGGGGAGAGGTTTGCTAAGCTGTACTCATCAGCAAACGGAAGGGCCGTTTGCGGAGTGAGACCTTAAGGGGTTTCCATGGTGGCACCACGGTTCATAGCAGCGGTAGCGGATGTGCACATAGAGGGAAGGGTCTTCCGCGCAATCTTCCCCCTGTGGGCGCGGACTCGCGCGGGGGCGGTCGTCAAGATCCGCCGCGCCATGGCGGCCCGCCAGGGAACTACCGTGGCGGTCTCGCTCCGGGGCATTATGCCCATGGACAAGGTGGAGGCCGGGCGGTACGAGTTTGATGGGGGTTGGGCCTACGGCCCGTCGTTCATGCCCGTTTATACGGTCCTGGAGGACGGCCGAATCCTGGACAGGGTGGCGGCCTGATCATGACTCAGAAGCGCGCGAACATCATTGGCCTGATTCTGTCCCTGGTCCTGCTGGCTATCAGTGTCGGCCTGCTCACGGGATTCATCTTCGTCTATGACTGGGCGGAACAGTCAGGCATAGTGGTTGGCAATGCCGACTGCCAAGCCGGTATCGAATGGCGCGGCGAAATCGGCTACTTCATAGAGTGCTAGAAGTCAAGCCCTTTGCGGCCCCCGTTTCGGCGGGGGCCGCTTTGCGCCCTTTGACCCGTTCGTAACGTTCGCCCCTTTTGTCTCCTAATGTCCGTTTTGTTCGAGAGGCCAGTAACGCTATGTAATTTGGTGCCTTAGAGGGCCGCAAAGGGCCCTTGGCGGGCTTTGCCCCCTGGGGTCCTTGCTAAAGCTAAGCCGCTTTGGCGGGGCCCTTAAGCGGGCGCGTATGGCTTCGGTCTTTCGGGGCACGCGAAAGCCCCCGCCCGAAGGCGGGGGCCATTGGCGATCAGCAGTTGCGGAACTGGATTACATACCGCCCACCACGATGCCGAAAGGTGCTGAAACGGTTCCCCCGAAGCTCGTAGATAACCGGGGTGGACCAATGGGCCTGAGACTGGCGAATGATCCGGCTAAGGAGGTACCAGCCGGGGGAGCACTCGCAGAACGTTGTGTAGGAAAGCACCCTTCGGGGCGTTGTGCGGATTAGGTCAACCTCTCCCATGCACGCTTCGCTATGCAGTCCCCCTATCTGCTTCCGGTGGATGGCTTGACCGTTCGGAAGGTTGATAGTCATTTGCGACATTGGAGCCCCTTTTGAGCGCTAACGTTCGGGGGCCCTTCCCCCGATCGCTGGTACTACTGTAGCAAACCCGATCCAGGGTTTGCAATGCTTTCGGCTGGTCGAATCTTCTTTCGCCTATCGCTTCCTAAAGGGGTCTTCGGGGTGATAGAGTTCTTTCATCAGCCCGGCAAGGGGCCGGGTCGAATAGCCCGAAGGGGTTCAAGCAATGCCGGTGTACTTCCTGCCCGACGAAGAGACCATCACGGACAGCCAGGCCCGCAAGATTGCGGCCGACTGGCACAGCCCGGCCAGCACGGGCCTTACGGCCCTCTCCACCACGGGCGCTATCACGGAGGATGTGGGCGCGGAGATCGTGGCGGAGATCGACGGCCTTAACGCGGAGCTGCACCCGCGCGGCGTGTTCGATGCCCTGCCGTCTGCGATGCGTCAGAACGAGATCAACGACGGAATCAAGGCCCTTCGGGACCTGGAGGTGTACGTTACGGTTCACGGCCCGCGCGAGGCCGTTCCCGGCTGGTCGAACGTCAACTACTGAGAGGGAGGGCACGTTATGACCCTGGAAGAACTCCGTATCGCGTGTGTAGACCGCGACGGCACGATTCAGACCGCTGCCGGATTCGGCATCGAGCTTGACCCCGAAGACGTGATCATTGTCGGGGGCGCACCCACCATTGACGGCATGCCCGCTGCCGAATGGTTGGAAGCAATGGCCATGGACTGACTGAAAGGCCCCCGCGAAAGCGGGGGCCTTTTGCCTTGCAAACCCGCCATAGGGTTTGCTACTATTGACCTACCGGCAAACGGAAGGGCCGTTTGCGAAAGGGGCTTAGCGTGGCCTACTACCACGGCACGGCATCCGAGATCATTGACGGCGAAGTGTCGCCGCTGTACTCGGGAAGGAACTGGCGTTACATCTCCGGCGATTACGCCTATGCGACTAGCAGCGTCGAAAGGGCGTGGTTTTATGCGGAGAACGCTTGGCATATGGGCGGGGACTTTCCGCGCGTGTATGAGGTGGAGCCCTTGGGGAATGATTGCGAGATGGACCCCCAGGACGCGGCTAACGGGGTACGGTCGTCAACGGGCTTCCGAATTGTCTCGGGAGTGCCATGGTCCGAAGAGCGAGGCCCAAAGGCAAAGTGGGAGCGCCCGCCAGTCAGCATCCGTTTGATTGAGTTCATGGAAGACTAGTTGAAAGGCCCCCGCGAAAGCGGGGGCCTTTTGCTGCGCCCTATCGCTTGCAAACTCCACCCAGGGTTTGCTACTATTGGTCTATCAGCAAACGGAAGGGCCGTTTGCGGTGAGACCCCGAGGGGCTGCAATGTCGCGCAAGCGCGAATTCATCTTCGATTCCATGATCTACATTCCTGCCGGGGTCTTTCTCAGTCAGGCCATGTGGTATCAGGCGCAGTTTGTTTGGAACGGCCTAAAGGTGGTCGTTAGCTGGATTGCCTAACCTGGCCAGGGCCCGCCCCGAAGGGGGCGGGCTTTGCCATGCCGTCAATGTCCGTTTTGTTCGGAAGGGCGGTAACGCTTTGTAATTTAGCCCCTTTAAGACCCTGGAAGGGGCCATAGGCTGATTGGGGCCATAGGGCCTTTGCTAAAGGCTTCCGGGCATAGTGCACCCACTAAAGGGCCCTTTCCGGGCCGTGGGGGCGCTTGGGCCTCCCCGGAACTTGCCGCAGGGAGGCCCGGCCCAACACCGACACTACACGTGGTGGCCGTGGTTGCAAACCTGTTTTTGAGTTTGCTTCGGGGGTTGCAAACATCGGGCGGGGTTTGCTACTGTCGTCACATCAAGCCAGGCAAGGGGCCTGGCCCTGACGGCGGGAGCCGACACGTGGACGCGAAGAAGGCCGCTTACTTCTTGGAGCAAGCGCAGCACGAGCAGGACGGCAACCTTACGGAGAAGGGGGCCCGCATCTACAAGGAGGCCATCCAGGAGGCCGCCGACGCGGCCGGGGTGGACCCTGACGCCCTGGGGGCTTTCTTCGTGGTCTTCCATAAGGCCCACCAGGCGAAGCACGAAGCGGCCTTCCCGAAGTCTCCGGCCCTGCGGGAGATAGAGGAGCTGTTGAGCCCCACGCACCGCAGCTAAGCGCAGCCAGCACCGCCAGGAAAGGCCCCGATTACCGGGGCCTTTCTTGTTCCCAAAAACGATTTGCCGCACGGGGGAAACCATGATTGACCTGGAACGCGAAGTCAGCATCCGCAAGGCACACAGCATGCTGGAGCCTTACCGCTCTAACGCCTACCTTCACCGTAAGGCCGTTACCGCCGTTGCCGAAGTGGCCGCCAATGGCGGGGATATCGAAGGGGCCGCATTCCGCGCCGCCCTCTTCCTTTCCATGGAGGAAAGCACCCAAGGGGACGAATGGGCCACCAGGCAGCGTCTTACGGGAAAGCGCCCCGTGCGCCTCACCAACCGCGACAAGAGGGGAATCTAGTTGACGCTACGCCTTTACCCGAACATCTTTGAGAAGGCCGCCGACCTTATCGACGCAAACGGTCTAGCCAAGAAGGCGTATAAGGATGCGGAAGGATGCTTTTGCACCCTTGGCGCTCTTAATGCCGCCCTGGACAACGGCTTTACCGGTAGCGAAACCGGAGAGCCCGGAATTGCCCACGAAGGCATGAACGAATGGCTTAACTATGTTGGCCACCTTGCATCCGTCCTGCCGGACGGCTATACCGACGTTCCCGAATGGAACGACGAGCCGGAACGCACGAAGGAAGAGGTATCGGCTTTCCTCCGCAAGGCCGCCGCCGACCTGTGGGAGGAATACAGTTCCCACTACTACGCATGACGGCTTTACTGCCGTAGGCGATTCGGAAGAGATAGCAAGAGCACTTCACAATGCCCTAGTATTCCTTCCTGCCCGAGCAAGCCCGCCCTATGTGCGGGCAAGGTTCTTTTCAAATAAGGTTGAGTTCCTGGCAACCGACTGCTACACAATAGGCTCCGACTGGGCCGATTTGGAATCCGGCCCTAATGGGCCCGTCGAAGTTTGGATAACCCAGGATGCGGCTAAGCAGATCGAATCTACGGCACGCAAAGACGTTGTCCCGAAGAGTCGCGCGCCGATGGATGCCCCAGACGGTAAAGGCCGGGGCGCTTTCACCCTTCATCGCGGGGACGCTCTTCATTTCGCCCCCCAGCTTGAAGGAATGCCAACATCGGGCCGGGACTGCACAGGACGTGTCGGGGCTATTCCTTGTGCTGCCGGAATAGTAGAACCCGAAACGCTTTGGGAGGCATGCGACGACATGCTAATACCCCTGGAGGCCGGAGAAGGTGACCGGCCGCCGGATAAAGCAATGTTTGACCCGTCGCTACTCGGGCGGTTTAGTAAGGTCAAGACACCAGGAAAGCAGTTGGGGCATATGGATATGCTGTTCACCGATGCCTCTAACATCACCCTGGTAAAGATTGGAAGCCGCTTCCGGGGGGCCATTATGGCAATCAACAGGGAAACGGCATCAGCGCATCCTCAAATGGAACAGGATTCGCTTTGGTAGTCGAAACGACAAGAGGAGAAAACACTATGACCGTCAACATTTCCGCCGAGATCCGCGCCGCCGTTGAGGCCGCCCGCAACCCGCGAGGCCGCGCCCGCAAGCTGTCGGACGACCAGATCCGCATCATTCAGCAGCTCTCTGCCGAGAATGAGTCCAACGTGACCATTGGCAAGGTGTTCGAGATTTCCCCTGGCACCGTTGCCGAATACCTTAAGGTCGAGCTGGACGAGGCCCAGGAGAACGGCGCTGCCTAAGAAGTATGCGGGGCCGCATGAGCGGATTCTAGAACTGCTCTCTTCTCGGGAGTGGGTTTCGACAACCGAGATTTGTTCCGCCATCGGCGGTAGCAATAACGGCACCAGGCGGCTAAGGGAACTCCGCAAGGATTACGGCCTGGAGATCGAGACCCGCCCCAAGAAGGGGTGCCCCTTCAAGGACTGGGAATACCGGCTAAAGGACAGGCCCCAGAAGGCCGCCGAAATGGAGACCCTGTTTTGAACGGCTCCGGCCTGATGATGAGTAGTCGGAACTGGGGCAGCATCACGGGTATTTACCCGTGCTGCCCCGGCCACGACATGACCCGCAGCGCTAAGGACCGAAGGCGTTGGCGTCGGCAAATACGACGGAAGGAGGAGCGCGCTTGGCTCAAGCAGTGGCAGCGCGAGGAGGCCCGCTAGAGGCTCCCAGGGGGGAGCGGGGGCAGGAGTGCCCAGCCGTACAGTACATGAGTGAATCCCGGAGTCCAAATGTCGTGCTCCGGTGGCGAGTTGAGAAGTTCTCTGACCAGGCATACCGAACCATGCTGAGCCTTCTTTTCGCCCCTAGTCGCCAGTAGCCCTACGGGGAGGTACAGTTGACGCCACAACAGACCGTGAGTCCCCAAGGTGGTCAGACCTGGGGGCAGACGGAAACAGCCCCCAAGGTGGTCAGACCTCGGGGGCTGCGGGTGGCCCCGTGAGGGGCCGTGGCCGACTGTAGAGGAGTCGTCCGTGTCTTATATTGCCATGCCTGCAACCAGCTTGGCCACCCGTCCGCCTATGGCGCGGCCGGTGAGCGTCCTTCAAAGTGGCGCGATTGATGTTGCCCTTCGTGCGGGCTCCCCGTACCGCCTTCGTGCCGTGGACTACCTCCGAGTTAGTACGGAGGAGCAGGCTAAGGGCTACGGGATTCAATACCAGGGCAGGAAGACCACCACTCACATTGGCCGCAAAGGCTGGGACCATGTGGGCACCTATGTGGACGAGGGGATTAGCGGCAGTCTTGAAGCCGAAGACAGGCCCGACCTAAAGCGGCTCATGGAGGAAGCGGCAATGACGCCGCGCCCCTTTGATGTGGTAACGGTAAACGAGGGTCGCGCTATTGGTCGCACGGGCCGCGCCTTTTGGCGTTGGGTCTGGACTCTTGAAGACATGGGCATTTTTGTTGCCATTGTTGACGGAGACGTTGACAATACAACCCCCGAAGGCCGCCGCGAAATGCGCCGGTCGGCTGACTACTCCGAGACTGAGTGGGAGACCATTCGGAAGCGCACCCAGGGCGGCGCACAGGAGAAGGCCGAATTTGGAGGATGGACCGGCGGGCCTCCGCCGTTCGGTTGGGAGATTGAGGACCAGGGGAAGAAGGGCCTTTCAAGGCTGGTGGTGAACCCCAAGGAAGCGAAGATTATTTGGCGAGTCATTGAACTGCTTCGCTCTGGCCTTAAGTTCAAGAAGATCGTTGCGCGTGTAAATCTGGAGAAGCTGTTTACTCGCTCGGGGCGGCCCTGGTCCTACCAGAACCTCCGGGATCGCGTTTTCTCTGAGCCTGTGCTTTATGGCTATGTGACATTCCGGGATGTTAACAACTCCCGCACGAAGAAGAACCTTGACGGGACTCCGGTCTATGGTCCGTCCGTACGAATCCCCGTGCCTCACTTTCTTAGTGAGGATGAGATGGTCTACCTGCGGACCGTGAAGTCTGGCCGTGCGCGTGGAGAGAAGGCGGCTCGATTTGGCTACCCGCTGTCTGGCCGCCTGTATGGACTCTGCGGCAGTCACTACCACGGCCACAAGAACGACAAGGACGGCAAGTATCGTAATTACGAATGCAATGGACGAAAGGAGGCGTATCCCGGAGCGCCCGTATGCAGTGACAAGCACATTGATGCAACTGCCCTTGAGAAGCATGTATGGGAGCAGGTTTGCGCCTCCTTCGGAAGTGTTGACAGGCTAACCGAGCTTGCGGCGGATTGGGTTGGATCGGCGCAGGGTGACAAGAGTAGCCACATAGAGCGCATTGCCGACCTTGACAAGCAGATAGAGGATATGAACGCGGCAATCACGGCCGTAATCATTTCTTCGGCCAAGGCCAAGCAGTCGGCAGATGCAATCGCGGCGGCAACGGCAGCATTGAATGAGGAATTGGCGCAGTTGGAGGAGTTGCGCAATGAGGCCGCCGCATGGCTGGAGGAAAACAACCTTGCCGAAGAGCGTGCAAACTCGTTGTTGTCGCTGGCGCGTGATTCAAAGGATAGGCTCCCGAAGCTAGACGCAGATGGTCAGACAAGTTTCTACGGCCTTCTTGATATCAGGGTCTATCTTGAGGAGCAGCCCGAGGCCCGAAGGGGCGGGCTTAAGTGCGCAATTGGAGAGTGGTACCAGGAGCGAAAGCTACAGGTGCCAACCGGCATCACGGATGCAGAGTGGGCCATAGTGGAGCCCGTATTGCCTCGCCCTGGCGCGCGCGGTGATGTGCGGCGAAAGATGGTTGAAACTATCCTGGACAAGGCCGTGTCGGGGCGCTCCTGGCGAGAGGCAGCGGCGGCCCATGGGGCTGTTGCGAACACGGTGCAGGTTGCTTGGGCTCGGTGGTCCGCCGATGGCGTGTGGGCCCAGGTGGACGCGTTGCTCAGGGACGTGCCGCGCGTTCCGCCCCGGCTCGGCTCTACCCCGCTGCCAGCGATGCGGATTGAGGGGGTTGCAGATCCACGCCTGTTGGCACCTAGTGAAGAGTCCTCAACCCGATCATCCTGGCCAGCGCCACGGACATGACCGGGGCCCACCTGGACAGCGCCCAGCTGGTCACCGCCACCGCCCTCACCGCGGGTCTCACCACCCTGCTGATGGGCGTGATCGGCAACGTGCCGATCGGCCTGGCCGCCGGACTCGGCGTCAACACCATCGTGGCGCTCCAGCTCGCGCCCAGGATGACCTGGCCGGACGCCATGGGCATGGTGGTGCTGGCCGGCTTCGCGATCATGCTGCTGGTCGCCACCGGCCTGCGCGAGCGGGTCATGAACGCCGTGCCGCTCGGCCTGCGCAAGGCCATCGCGATCGGCATCGGCCTGTTCATCAGCCTGGTCGGCCTGGTCGACTCCGGCTTCGTCAGCCGCATCCCGGACGCCGCCCACACCACCGTCCCGCTGCAGCTCGGCGGCAACGGCCACCTGCTCGGCTTCCCCGTGCTGGTCTTCGTCTTCGGCCTGCTGCTGACCCTGGTCCTGGTCATCCGCAAGGTGCCCGGCGCCATCCTGATCAGCATCGCGGCCTCCACCGTGCTCGCCCTGGTGCTCGACAAGGTCGCCGACGTGCCGGCGCTCAAGTGGGGCCTCACCGTCCCCACCTGGCCCGGCAACCCGGTGGCCGCCCCCGACTTCGGGCTGGTGGGCAAGGTCAGCCTGTTCGGCGGGTTCGAGAAGGTCGGCGTGCTCACCGGCGTGCTGTTCGTCTTCACCGTGCTGATGTCCTGCTTCTTCGACGCGATGGGCACCATCCTCGGCGTCGCCGACGAGGCCCACCTGCTGGACGAGAAGGGCGACCTGCCGGGCATCAACAAGATCCTGATGGTCGACGGCATCGCCACCGCGGCCGGCGGCGCCACCTCCGCCTCCGCCAACACCTGCTTCGTCGAGTCCACGGCCGGCGTCGGCGAGGGCGCCCGCACCGGCTTCGCCTCGATCGTCACCGGCCTGCTCTTCGTGGTGGCGCTGTTCCTCACCCCGCTCGCCACCATGGTCCCCGCCCAGGCCGCCACCCCGGCCCTGGTCACGGTCGGCTTCCTGATCCTGGCCAACTCGATCAAGGAGATCGACTGGGCGGACTACACCATCGCGATCCCGGCCTTCCTGACCATCGTGATGATGCCGTTCACCTACTCCATCACCAACGGCATCGGCTTCGGCTTCATCGCCTTCTGCATGCTGCGCCTGGCCGCCGGCCGCGGCCGCAGCGTCCCGGTGCCGCTCTACGCGGTGGCGGCGGTCTTCGCCTTCTACTACCTGATGCCGGCCTTCGGCCTGCTCTGACGGCCGCCCGGCCCGTAGGGCCCTCCCCGCCACGTGCGGGGAGGGCCCTACGGCTTTCTCAGTGCACGCAGAACTCGTTGCCCTCCGGATCGTGCATGACCGTCCAGGCGCCGCCGGGCTCGGCGACCTCGTGCAGGACGGTGGCGCCGAGGGCTTCGAGGCGGGTGACGGTGGCCGCGCGTTCGCCCGGGCCGGGGTGGACGTCGAGGTGGAGGCGGTTCTTCCCCTCCTTGGGCTCCGGGACGGCCTGGAACAGGATCCGGCGGCCGAGGCCGGTGTCCGAGGCGGGGTCGTACGGGTCGTCCGGGTGGCGGACGGCGGCGAGGGTGCGCCAGGCGGGGCGGCCGTCGGCCTCGGTGAGGGCGTCCGGGGTGATCGCGCCGGTGTCCAGCAGGCGGGCGATCAGGGCGGTGTGGTCCTCGACGGTGTAGTCGAGGGCGGCGCCCCAGAAGGCGGCCTGGCGGTGCGGGTCGGTGCAGTCGATGACGAGCTTCCAGTGCAGCGGCATGTAACCGGTTCTACCGGTTACATGCCGGGGGTGGCAATCACCGGCGGTCGGAAGGTGTCAAAAAGGCGACCGTGTAGGGCAGTTGGCGGCGGGAATACTGGCTGGACGGAGACGGGGAGGGGACTCGACCGATGGTGCAACAGGATCCGCCCGGGGGCGTCGAGGCGCGACTGCTGCCGGAACTGTTCTGGCGGGCGGACAAGGCCTCGCTGGACGGACAGCGCGAGACGCTCCGCTGGCACCGTGGACTGATCGCCATGCTGGTGGTCGCCGCGCTGATCGGCTCGCTCCCGGGCCCGGACCACAAGGGCGACGGCGATATCAAGCCACTGTTCTCGGTGGCCGCCTTCCTGATCGCCGGCTACTTCTGGTCCCGGCTGCGCCGCGGCAACCCGCAGGGCCGGTGGTACGAGGCGCGGGCGGCGGCCGAGTCGGTCAAGACGCTCGCCTGGAAGTACAGCGTGCGGGCCCGGCCGTTCGGCGGCGAGGCCGACTCGCCGGACGCCGACCGCGGCTACCTGCTCCAGGTCGAGGACGTGCTGCGGGCCTTCGAGGACCCGGAGATCGTGCCGCCCGGCAGCGTCCCGGAGATCACCGAGGAGATGCGCCGCTCCCGGGCCGGCAGCCTCACCGCCCGGCGCACCCTCTACCTGCGCACCCGGGTCGAGAGCCAGCGGACCTGGTACCGCTCCCGGGCCGAGTCCTGCGAGTCCCAGGCGGTCTCCTGGGGGCTCGGCATCGCGACGCTGATCATCATCGGTGCCGCCGCGGCGATCGCCCAGGCCACCGGCGCCCTGGAAGTGCACATCTTCGGGGCCAGCTCGGCCGCGGCCGCCGCGATCATCGCCTGGACCCAGCTCAAGCAGCTGCGCCCGCTGGCCGCCGCCTACCAACTGGCCGCGCGCGAGCTGGAGAACGTCGGCAACCAGCTCTCCGACCTCGACCTCAAGACGCCGGACGCCGAGGAGCGCTGGGCCCGGCTGGCCGCCGAGGCCGAGGACGCCGTCTCCCGCGAGCACACCACCTGGCGGGCCCGCCGGGCCTTCCCCCGGTAGCTCCGGCCGGACGGCGCGCCAGTCCAACTCCGGGGAGGGGCTGGGGAGATCCGGCGAAGCGGGGCCACGCCGGGGGCACAGGTGTGCGGGGAGGGTGAGAGTGGGGCGCCGAGGCACGGAACGTGACCATTGCGTGTCCATGCCGTGGTTTCATCGCCTCCGCGCGACCCGCAGTCCCTGCCCGGAGGCCCCCTGTGCGCATTCTCCTGATCGCCACCGCGTTCAACAGCCTGACCCAGCGCGTCCACACCGAGCTGCGCGAGCGCGGCCACCAGGTCGCCGTCCAACTCGCCCTCGGCGACGAGCAGATGCGAGAGGCGGTGGCCCGGGTCGACCCGGAGCTGATCGTCTGCCCGATGCTCACCAAGGCCGTCCCGGCGGACATCTGGTCCACCCGGACGGTCCTGATCGTGCACCCGGGCCCGAAGGGCGACCGCGGCCCCTCCTCGCTCGACTGGGCGATCACCGAGTCCGCCCGGCACTGGGGCGTCACCGTGCTGCAGGCCGTCGAGGAGATGGACGCCGGCGACATCTGGGCCTGCGTCGAGTTCCCCGTCCCCGACCGCGGCAAGAGCGAGCTGTACCGGGGCGAGGTCGCGGACGCCGCCGTCGAGGCCGTCCTGCTGGCCGTCCAGCGGTACGAGGGCGGGCTGTTCACCCCCGAACCGCTCGACTACGCTCGCCCCGACGTACGCGGCGAACTGCGGCCCCTCCTGCGCCAGGAGGCGCGCCGGATCGACTGGCAGCAGGACGACACCGCCACCGTGCTGCGCAAGCTGCGCGCCGCCGACTCCCAGCCCGGCGTGCTGGACGAGCTGTACGGGCGGGAGTTCTTCCTGCACGGCGGCCACCCCGAGGACGAACTGCGCGGCCCCGAGCCCGGCGCCGTGCTCGCCACCCGGGACGGCGCGATCTGCCGGGCCACCGTGGACGGCGCGGTCTGGATCCCCCAGCTGCGCCCGCGCCGCACCCCGGGCGGGCCGGTCACCTTCAAGCTGCCCGCCGCCACGGTGCTCGCCGACGAGCTGCACCGGGTCCGCGAGGTGCCGGTGACCCCGGAGCAGGCCGCCCGCCGGGACACCTGGTCGGAGCTGCGCTACCACGAGGACGGCGAGGTCGGCTTCCTCGAATTCGCCTACGCCGGCGGGGCGATGGGCACCGAGCAGTGCCGCCGGCTGCTGGCCGCCTACCGCGCGGCCGCCGACCGGCCCACCTCGGTGCTGGTGCTGGGCGCGCCCCGGGACTTCTACTCCAACGGGATCCACCTCAACGTCATCGAGGGCTCGGCCTTCCCGGCGCTGGAGTCCTGGGAGAACATCAACGCGATGGACGACCTGGTCGAGGCGGTCCTGACCACCGACGACAAGCTGACCGTCGCCGCGCTGGCCGGCAACGCGGCGGCCGGCGGACTGATGCTGGCCCTGGCCGCCGACGAGGTGTGGTGCCGGGAGTCGGCGGTGCTCAACCCGCACTACCGGCTGATGGGCCTGTACGGCTCCGAGTACTGGACGTACACCCTGCCCGCCCGGGTCGGCGCCGAGCAGGCCGAGCGGCTCACCACCGAGGCGCTGCCGGTCGGGGCCGCGCACGCCCGCCGGATCGGCCTGGTGGACCGCACGGCCGGCGGGGACGCGGCGGAGTTCCGCCGCTGGACGGCCCGGGAGGCCGCCCGGCTGGCCGGCTCGCCGGAGCTCACCGGGCGGCTGGTGGACAAGAAGCGCCGCCGCGCCGAGGACGAGGAGGCGAAGCCGCTGGCCGCGTACCGGGCGGAGGAACTGCGCCGGATGCACGGCAACTTCTACCGGGCGGGCGAGCCGTACCACGCGCTGCGGCGGGACTTCGTGCGCAAGGCCTGCCCGGCGGCCACGCCGGAGCACCTGACGGGGCTGCTCGGTCGGCCCTGAACCCCGGTGCGGCGGTGGGGCGGTGGCCGCCGGCGCGGCGGTGAGGCGGTGACGCCCGGCCGGGGTGGGGGACCCGGCCGGACGTCCGTCGTGGGGCCGCCCGCGACTCGGCGCGGCGGCCCGGCTCGGCGCCGGGCGGCGGTGCCGCTCAGCGGCGGCTGCCGGCGGTGCGGCTCAGCGGCTGCCGCTGCGGCGGGACGCGGGGCGTCCGCGGGGGCAGCGGGGCGGCCGGGCCGACCAGCAGCGGCTGGGTGCTGGGCTTGCTCGGGGAGACGGCGAAGGCCAGCGAGCCGAAGAACACGTAGCAGCCGAGCCCGACCCCGAGCGGGAAGATGAACTGCAGTGCCATCACCCCGCCCTGGGTCGAGTGCGAGGCGTCGAGGCGGACCGAGAGCGCCGCCATGCCGGTGTAGTGCATCGCGCAGACCGCCACGCCCATCACCGGCGCCGCCGCCAGCACCGCGAGGGTGCCGCGGATGTTCAGCGCGGCCCAGAGCGCGGCCGTGGCGGCGAACACCGCGATGCCGATCGAGAGCCCGACGGTGACGTGGTCGTAGCCGAGCCGGCCGGGCAGCACCATCGCGGCCATGCCCAGGTAGTGCATCGCGGCGACCCCGAGCCCGGTGGTCAGTCCGCCGACCAGCAGGGACAGCACGGGGTGGCCCCGCCAGTACCCGACGGTGAACAGCCCGATGCCGACCACCGCGACCGCGACCAGCAGGCTGAGCACGGTGAGCCCCGGCTGGTAGGTGATCTCGGCGCCGGTGACGGAGAAGCCGAGCATCGCGATGAAGTGCATGGACCAGATGCCGGCGCCGAGCGAGGTCGAGGCGAAGAGCAGCCAGACGGCGCGGCTGCGGCCCGTCGAGACCAGTGCCCAGCGGGCGCTGCGCAGGGCGACGAAGGCACCGAGGCAGGCGACGAAGTACGAGACCGCCGGTGTCACCCAGCCGTGGTCGGCATGATGGATCTCACCCAATTGAGCTCCCTGGACGAGGGGTTGAGGGCGCCAGGGTTCGGGCGGAGGCGGCCGACGGGGGACCGGGAACGGGTGGGACGCGCGCGCAGACGGGCACGGAGGGGGCTCCGCCGAGGGGAGACCTGGCGTGGTGATGCCCCTGACAACCCGGGACAGTAACCACTGCCCGGTGGTCGCACAAGGTTCGCGCTTTTCGTGAAGTCCCAGGTCAGGAAGGACCTTTACGCGGTCTGCAAGATCTCGGCACCAAGCCCTGACACCGCCTGCGCACGGCCTCCGGGCGGCTTGGTGCGTTACTCCAGCGGGGCCAGCCCGAACGGGTGCCCGGCCGGGTCGATCAGCACCTTGAGCGTGCGGCCGTGCTGGTAGCTCGGCTCGGTCGCGCCGAGCGCGAGGGCCTTCGCGGTGGACTCCTCCAGGTCGTCCACGTAGAAGTCGAGGTGGAAGTGCTTGCTGCCGTCCGGCTCGGTCCACGGCTCCGGGCGGTAGCCCGTCACCCGGCCGAAGCCCAGCGGGCTGCCGCCCTCCGGGTTGTCCAGGATCGCGAAGCGCTCGTCCACGTGACGGGTCTCCCAGCCCAGCAGCTCGCCGTAGAACGAGGCCAGCGCGACCGGGTCGGCGCAGTCGATGGTGACCATGGCGAGCCGGGCGAAGCCGGAGTCGTCCGGCGCGGACTGCACGGACTGCGCCGATCGCTCGGACTGCGCCGGCCGCACGGACTGTGCGGATTGCGCGGGTTGCTCGGAGGCGAGGTCGGACATGTCTGGTCGGCCCTTCCGGGAGGCGGGAACGATCACCCCTCACCAATATGGCACCGGGCCGATCCTCCGGCGCGGTGGGAACCCGTTTTTCTTTAGCGAGAGTAATGACGTAAGCTAAAGAGATGCCCGAGATGTCCGAGCCGGACCTCGCAGCGATCTCACAGCTGCGGTCGTCCACGATGCGCCTCTCCCGACGACTCAAACACCAACGGGTGGAGGAGTCGCTGAGTCCCACCGAGATGGGAGTGCTGGGCACCCTCGCCCGGTGCGGGAAGGCGACGCCGGGTGAGCTCGCCCGGAAGGAGCACGTGCAGCCTCCTTCGATGACCAGGATCGTCGCGATGCTGGAGGAGAAGGGGCTGGTGCGGCGCGAGCCGCACCCCGAGGACCGCCGCCAGGTGGTCGTCAGCAGCACCGAGCAGGCCGAGACGATCCTCGCGGAGAGTCGTCGGCGCCGAAACGTCTGGCTCGCCGAGCTCGCCCAAGGGCTCGACGACGAGGAGTGGGCCGTCCTCAGGGAGGCCGCGCCCGTGCTCTACAAGCTCGCCCACCTGTAACTCGTACAGATCGAGGCACACCGACCCCGGCCGGCCGCCGGGAGGAGAAGGAGCCCGCATCACCGCAGGACCGACCACCGTTACCAGGAGCGCGACGGCCCCCGCCAGGGCCGTCGCGCCGCGAGGGGAGACCACCGTGACACCGCCGGCCGCAGCCAGCGCCGCCGCCCGTACCGACGACCCGACCAACGACCCCGCCGCGGACCGCACCGCGGCCGCCGACGCCCAGGCCCCCGCCCCCAGCGGGCTGCCCGGCAGCGGCGACGACGACCCCGACGAACGCACCGCGGCGCACCCCGCCGCTCAGCGCCGGACCCACCCGGCCGCATCTCCCACAGGAGCCCGCTTCACCAGGCCCGGGGGGATGTTCTCCTCCCTGCGCGTTCGCAACTACCGCTACTACTTCGCCGGCCAGGTGGTGTCCAACACCGGCACCTGGATGCAGCGGATCGCCCAGGACTGGCTGGTCCTGAGCCTCACCGGCAGCCCGCTCGCGGTCGGCATCACCACCGCCATGCAGTTCCTGCCGATGCTGCTGCTCGGCCTGTTCGGCGGCGTGCTCGCCGACCGGATGCCCAAGCGCCGGCTGCTGATCTGCACCCAGGGCGCGATGGGCCTGCTCGCCGCCGGCCTGGCCGTGCTGACCGTCGGCGGCGTGGTGACGCCGTACTACGTGTACGCCTTCGCCCTGCTGCTCGGCCTGGTCACCGTGGTCGACAACCCGACCCGGCAGGCCTTCGTGTCCGAGATGGTCGGCCCCAAGGACCTGGCCAACGCCGTCAGTCTGAACGCCGCCAACTTCCAGACCGCCCGGCTGGTCGGCCCCGCCGTCGCGGGCCTGCTGATCGCCGCGGTCGGCAGCGGCTGGGCGTTCGCCGTCAACGCGCTGTCCTTCGCCGCCGTGATCGGCGGACTGCTCGCGATGCGCGAGTCCGAACTGCGCCCGACCGAGCCGATCGCCCGCGAGAAGGGCCAGCTTCGCGAGGGCCTGCGCTACGTGAAGGAGCGGCCCGAGCTGCTCTGGCCGATGGTGCTGGCCGGCTTCATCGGCACCTTCGGGTTCAACTTCCCGACGCTGCTCGCCGGATTCGCCCACGACACCTTCAAGGTCGGCGCCGGGCAGTACGGCCTGCTGAACACCATGATGGCCGTCGGCTCGCTGGCCGGCGCACTGCTCGCCGCCCGCCGCGGCGCGCCCCGGCTGCGCCGGCTGGTCGGCGCGGCCCTGGCCTTCGGCGTCCTGGAGGTGGTCGCGGCCCTCGCGCCCGACTACTGGACCTTCGCGCTGCTGCTGACGCTGATCGGGGTGTTCGGGCTGAGCTTCAACACCTCGGTCAACTCCATGCTGCAGCTGTCCACCGACCCCGAGATGCGCGGTCGGGTGATGGGCCTGCTGGTGCTGGTCTTCACCGGCGGCACGCCGATCGGCGCCCCGGTCGTCGGCTGGGTCACCGCCTCGTACGGGCCCCGGCTGGGCCTGTTGGCCTGCGGCGTGGTGTCCGCGCTGGCGGCCGGCGCGGTCGGCCTGGTACTGGCCCGCAGCGCGGACCTGCGGGTGCGGTTCGACCTGCACCCCGGTCGCGGCGGGCGCGTGGTGGCCGTCGTGCCGCGGCACGTCCCGGCCCGCACGTCGGAGCTGGCCACGGCCTGCTGACGGCTCGTCAGGACGCCTCGGGGCTCGACCTCCGGGCGTCCTGACGCTGTGTCAGGATCGGATTCAGAGCCGGATCTCCAGCACCTGGCCGAGCCAGGTGCCGGTCGGCTGCTCGACCTCGAAGCCCGCGGTCTCGGTGAAGCCGAGCGCCCGGTACTGGCCGACCAGCTTGCGGTCGTCGCCCGCGTAGCAGTCCACCCGCAGCAGGTCGAGGCCGCGCCGGCGGGTCTCCTCGACCGCGTCGGCGATCAGCGCCGCGCCGATGCCGGAGCCCTTGAGGCTGCGGTCGGTGACCAGCAGGCGGACGAACAGCTCGGGCTCCTCCGAGACCGGGACGAACTTGCCCCGCTGCTCGGCCAGCACGCAGCAGCCGATCGTGCGGCCCTCGTCGTCCACCGCGATGCGGACCAGGAACGACTCCCCGGTGTACGAGGCGACCTGGTCGACCCGGGCCTGGTCGGTGCTGAACGGCCGGTCGCCCCACTGGCCGGTGCGTTCCCCGGCGGCCAGCCAGGAGACGGCGCCGTCGAGCAGGGACAGGATGTCGGGGACGTCCGCGGGCCCCCCGTTGCGGATCTTCATGGAAAACCGTTCTACACCGAACGGCCGGGCGAGGGAAGCTTGGATCATGAGACTGTTCGTCGCGGTCCTGCCGCCCGCCGAGGCACTCCAGGGGCTCTCCGACGCGGTCGCGCCGCTGCACGGGCTGCCCGGGGCGGACCGGCTGCGCTGGACCGCCGTCGAGGGCTGGCACCTGACCCTGGCCTTCCTCGGCCAGGTACCGGCCGAGCGGCTGCCGGAGCTGGAGACCGCCCTGGCGGCCGTCGCCGGGGCGCACCCGGCCCACCCGCTGCGGATCGCCGGCGCCGGCCGGTTCGGCGACCGGGTGCTCTGGGCCGGGGTCGAGGGGCGGACCCGGGCGCTGCGCGGGCTCGCGGAGGCCGTGGCCGGGGCCACCGCCGAGTTCACCGGGGAGGCCGACGCCCTCGCCTTCCACCCCCACCTCACCCTGGCCCGGGCCGGCTCCTCGCGCGGCCACCGGCGGGCCGCCCAGCGGGTCGCGGCGGCCGAGCTGGAGGGGCCGGCGGCGGCGCTGGCCGGCTACCGGGGGCCGGAGTGGGAGGCCGCCGGGCTGCACCTGATGAGGAGCGACCTGGCCGGGGGGTTCGCCCACTACGAGTCGCTGCGCTCCTGGGCGCTGGCCGACTCGGGCTGAGGGGGTCGAGGGGTGAGCTCTGAACAGGGCCTCGGATTCGCGCGGGTGCGAGCCGGAGGTACGCTCGTTGACCGTGGATCCCAAGACTCGAATGCGCATCGTCTCCGGCACCCTGGTGCTGCTGCTGGTCGTCGTGCTGATCAGCTCGTTGTCCGGCAAGTAGCCCGGGCCCGAACGGCCCGAGTGGACTGAACGGTCCGAGCAGCCCGAACGGCCCCGGAAAGGCGAGAGGGCCACCGCCCGCAGGCGGTGGCCCTCAGCCGTGTCCCTCGGGGCGGCTCAGCCGGCCAGCTGCTCGACCACGTGGTCGATGCAGTGGGTGAGCGCCTCGACGTCCGCCGGGTCGATCGCCGGGAACATCGCGACGCGCAGCTGGTTGCGGCCCAGCTTGCGGTACGGCTCGGTGTCCACGATGCCGTTGGCACGCAGTGCCTTCGCGACCGCGGCGGCGTCCACCGACTCGTCGAAGTCGATGGTGCCGACCACCTGGGAGCGCTCGGCCGGGTTCGCCACGAACGGGTTCGCGAAGGAGGACTTCTCGGCCCAGGCGTACAGCCGGGACGAGGAATCAGCCGTACGGGCGACGGCCCAGTCCAGCCCGCCGTTGCCGTTGATCCACTCCAGCTGGTCGGCCAGCAGGAAGAGGGTGGCGAGCGACGGGGTGTTGTACGTCTGGTCCTTCGACGAGTTGTCGATGGCCGTCGGCAGCGAGAAGAACGGCGGGATGTAACGGCCGGAGCCGGCGATCTCGGCGGCGCGCTCCAGGGCGGCCGGGGAGAAGGTGGCCAGCCACAGGCCGCCCTCGGAGGCGAAGGACTTCTGCGGGGCGAAGTAGTAGACGTCGGTCTCGGTGATGTCCACCGGCAGGCCGCCGGCGCCCGAGGTGGCGTCCACCAGCACCAGCGAGCCCTCGTCCGCGCCCGCCAGACGCCGGATCGGCATCGCGACGCCGGTCGAGGTCTCGTTGTGGGTGAGGCCGTAGACGTCCACGCCGGCCTCGGCGACCGGCAGCGGGTGGGTGCCCGGGGCGGTCTTGATCACCGTCGGCTCGGCCAGCCACGGGGCGGCCTTGACCGAGGAGGCGAACTTCGAGGAGAACTCGCCGAAGTCCAGGTGCTGGGACTTCTCCCGCACCAGGCCGAAGGCGGCGATGTCCCAGAAGGCGGTGGAGCCGCCGTTGCCGAGGACGACTTCGTAGCCCTCCGGCAGCGAGAACAGGCTGCTCACGCCCTCGCGCACGCGCTTGACCAGGTTCTTCACCGGGGCCTGGCGGTGCGAGGTGCCGAGCAGGGAGGTCTGGGTGGCGGCGAGGGCACTCAGGGCCTCGGGGCGCACCTTGGACGGTCCGCAGCCGAAACGGCCGTCTGCGGGCTTGATGTCAGCGGGGATCTGGATCTGAGCCACGCGCGCAGCCTACCGGCGCGGGACTCGCCCGGGATACGGTCGTCCGCCCGCTGAGACTGTGATCTCCGTTGCTCGGGGGACGCCGACAGCGGGCCCGGACGGAGCCGGACCCGCTGGTCAGAGGCGTTTGTTCGGGTGTGCGGGCGCGGGGTCAGTGCGCGATGGCGTCCCAGCCCTCGATCTCCTCGGGGCGGCGCGGGCCGGGGCCGATGTAGCGCGCGGAGGGGCGCACGAGGCGACCGGTGCGCTTCTGCTCCAGGATGTGCGCCGACCAGCCGGCGGTGCGCGCACAGGTGAACATCGAGGTGAACATGTGCGCGGGGACCTCGGCGAAGTCCAGCATGATCGCGGCCCAGAACTCGACGTTGGTGGCCAGCACGCGGTCGGGGCGGCGGTTGTGCAGCTCCTCCAGCGCGGCCTTCTCCAGCGCCTCGGCGACCTCGAAGCGCGGCGCGCCGAGCTCCTTGGCGGTGCGGCGCAGCACGCGGGCGCGCGGGTCCTCGGCGCGGTAGACGCGGTGGCCGAAGCCCATCAGGCGCTCGCCCTTGTCCAGCGCGTTCTTGACCCAGGCGGTCGCGTCGCCGGTGCGCTCGATCTCCTCGATCATGCCGAGCACGCGGGACGGGGCGCCGCCGTGCAGCGGGCCGGACATCGCGCCGACCGCGCCGGAGAGCGCGGCCGCGACGTCGGCGCCGGTGGAGGCGATGACCCGGGCGGTGAAGGTGGAGGCGTTCATGCCGTGCTCGGCGGCCGAGGTCCAGTAGGCGTCGACGGCCTTGACGTGCTTCGGGTCCGGCTCGCCCCGCCAGCGGATCATGAAGCGCTCGACGACCGTCTCGGCCTTGTCGATCTCGCTCTGCGGGACCATCGGCAGGCCCTGGCCGCGGGCGGACTGGGCGACGTAGGACAGCGCCATCACGGCGGCCCGGGCCAGGTCGTCGCGGGCCCGCTCGGCGGAGATGTCGAGGAGCGGCTTGAGGCCCCAGACCGGGGCGAGCATGGCGAGCGCGGACTGGACGTCGACCCGGATGTCACCGGAGTGCACGGGGATCGGGAAGGGCTCGGCGGCGGGCAGGCCGGGGTTGAACTTGCCGTCCACCAGCAGGCCCCAGACGTGGCCGAAGGAGACGTGGCCGACCAGGTCGTCGATGTCGACACCGCGGTACCGCAGGGCGCCGCCCTCGCGGTCGGGTTCGGCGATCTCGCTCTCGAACGCGACGACTCCCTCAAGCCCGGGTACGAAATCGGACATGCGACGGCTCCTTCAGTTCTGCGATCGGTGCTCCGCCGTGGTGGGGCGGCGCTCCAGTGACCGAATCGTGGTTGGCACTCGGTGCCAGAGTGACAGGCACGGGGTGCATTGCGCCATACACCACCGCGGTGATGTTTCCCGTGGGACCACTTGACTTCCCCGTCGAGGGTCGGTCGTGCCCGGGGGACTCCCGGAACCAAACGTCAAGTTCCGGACAATTCCCCGTACGGCGGGCAGTCAAGCGGTGGCGAGTCACCATATCTCCGACCGGGGTTTGTCCGGAGGTAGCGGTGCCGGTTGCTTGTCGTACGGGATGATGTTGGCGTGCAGACCCCGGAACGCGCCCAGTCGACGCCCCTGAGCCCCGCCACCCGGACCCCGGCCGACGAGCCCCGCCCCGGTCCGGACCCCACCGTGATGCGCAAGCACTACGTCCACGAGGGCCTGGCCGAGGACCAGCTCGCGCCCGAGCCGGTCGGGCAGTTCGCCCGCTGGTTCCACGAGGCGGACGACGCCGGGGTGGCGGAACCCAACGCCATGGTGCTCTCCACCGCCGACGAGCGGGGCCGGCCCAGCTCGCGCACCGTCCTGCTCAAGGGCTTCGACGTCCGCGGCTTCGTGTTCTTCACCAACTACGGCTCCCGCAAGGGCTCCGAGCTCGCCGCCAACCCGTACGCCGCGCTGCTGTTCCCGTGGATCGTGCTGGGCCGCCAGGTGATCGTCCAGGGCCCGGTGGAGAAGGTCGGCCGGGACGAGACCGCCGCCTACTTCCGCACCCGCCCGCACGGCTCCCAACTCGGCGCCTGGGCCAGCGAACAGTCCAGCCCGGTCGAGAGTCGCGCCGTCCTCGAACAGCGCTACGCCGACCTGGAGCGCCGCTACCCCGAGGGCGAGGGCGTCCCCGTCCCGCCGTTCTGGGGCGGCTACCGGGTCGTCCCGGAGGCGGTCGAGTTCTGGCAGGGCCGCGAGAACCGGCTGCACGACCGCCTCCGCTACCTCGCCGACCCGACGGCCCCCGGCGGCTGGCGGGTGGAACGCCTCTGCCCGTGACCGCCGCGGCGCGGGGCGCTCACGGGGGTGCCGTGCGTCCGGGTGGTGCGTCCGGGCGCGGCGGGCGACCGGATCTGATGAACCGTCACCGTTTTGTGTAGAATGTGCGCGTCACGGACCGGGGTCGAGGATTTTTCGGCCGCCGGCCCGCTGCACCTGCGTGATCGGGTCGTGCCTGCGTGCATCGTAGTGAGGACTAAGGGACTGATGGGCGTCACCGGTGCGGAAACCGTCGCTGGCCTCGACTCCGACCTGGTCGACGTCGCCGCCCTGCCGCTCGACGAACTCGACGCCCTGCCCGACACCGTCCTCGGCGACCTGCTGCGCAGGGTCGTGGCGGACGCCCTGACCCCCGGGGCCGAGCCGCTCGCCGCGTTCCAGTCGGCACTCGAACTCCGCTGACCCCGCCGCTGACCGCCGGTTAAACCCCCGTTGGCGAATGAATTCGCCAACTCTTGCACCAGTGGGTGCGATTGGCGACATGCTGGGTAAAGAACCAGCGCCGTCACGGCACCGTCAGGGTCGGGGGGAACAGGTGAGTGAACGGGAACAGCAGCAGCGCCCGTACTTCTTCTTCAGCTACGCGCGTCGGGACTTCGAGGCGGGGGACGCCTTCGTCGACCAGTTCTTCAACGACCTGAGGGACGAACTCGGGCGCATCCTCGGGCCCGCCGTGCAGGCCGACGAACTCGCCTTCCGGGACACCGAACGGCTCCGCCTGGGCGACGAATGGGCCGAGAAGCTCGCGCTGATGCTCGGCCGCAGCCGGACCATGGTCGCGCTCTACTCCCCGGCCTACTTCGCCAGCCTCTACTGCGGCAAGGAGTGGACGGCCTTCCGCGGCAGGGTCCGGCGCCACCACGAGGAGACCGCGGAACTGGTCTCGGCGCTGATCCCGGTGCTCTGGGAGCCCGTCGCGCCCGGTGACCTCGTCACCGAGGTCACCAGGATCCAGTGGGCCCAGCCGGACATGGGCGAGGCCTACGCCCGGCACGGCCTGCGCGCCCTGCTGCGCACCGCCCAGCAGGACGCCTACCGGCAGGTCGTCCGGGTCGTCGCCGGACGGGTCCGGGACGCCGCCGTCCGGCGGCTCGCCGAACTCCCCGAGTTCGACCTGGAGGCCGTCCGCGGCTACTTCCCCGGGCCGGCCGCGCCGGCGCCCGCCGCCGAACCCGGGATGGTCCGGCTGTTCATCGCGGCCGGCCGGGCCTCGGAGGCCGCCGCCGAGGGCGGCTCCCGCTCGGGCGGCTGGTACGGGGCCAGGCCGTGGAACTGGACGCCGTTCTACCCGCCCGCCCAGCCCTCGCTGGCCTCGCGCGCCCAGCAGGTGATCACCAACGCCGGGCACATCACCACGCTGGAGGAGATCGGCGCCGGACTCGGCGAGAAGCTCGACCAGGCCCGGGAGGACAGCCAGGTCAGCGTCCTGCTGGTGGACCCGTGGGCGGCCGAGGCCGAGCGCTACCGCTTCGCCCTGCGCGAGTACGACGACCAGAACCACCCGGTCACCGGCGTGGTCGTGCCGATCGGCGGCAGCGACCCGGACGGGGAGCGCGAACCACCGTGGACCGGCGTGCGCGCCGTTTTCCGACGCAACTGGTTGCGCCGGCGCGACCCGGAGCACTTGTTCCGGGTCAGAGTGAGCCAGGAGAGCTTCGACAGCGACCTCGCCATCATGGTGACGGTTGCTCAGAACAAGCTCATGGACGACAACTTGGATTGGGGGGACGATGGCGGCGACGCCTTCGGCTTCGGCCCGGGCGGCGGCCCGGACATGCCGGGCCTCGCCATTCCGGCCGGTCCGCCCGGCCCCTCCGGTCCGCCGCGGAGCCCGTCCGCGCGCCGGGAACCCGAACCGCCACCGAAGGACCTGCCCGGCCAGCGCCCGGGCAGCCACGACGGCTCAGTCCCGCTGAGGGGAGACGGACGATGAGCATCGAGCCCGGCACGGAGCCCGGACGCGGCGGACCGGGATCGGTCGTCACGTTCTACTCCTTCAAGGGCGGCACCGGCCGGACGATGGCGCTCGCCAACGTCGGCTGGATCCTCGCCAGCCGGGGCCTGCGCGTCCTGGTGGTCGACTGGGACCTGGAGGCGCCCGGCCTCCACCGCTACTACCACCCGCTGCTGGTCGACCCCGAACTCCACTCCACCGACGGCCTGATCGACCTCCTGCGCGGATACGTCAAGCAGGCGCTGCCCTCCGCCGCCGGCCCCACCGGCCGGTCCCCGGCCGCCTGGCTGGACGAACCCGGGCGGCTGGACGGCTACATCTGCGGCCTCGCCCTCGACCTGCCGGCCGGCGGGCGGCTCGACTTCCTCCCGGCGGGCCGCCAGAACGCCGCCTACGCGGCCGCCGTCACCAGCTTCAACTGGCGCAGCTTCTACCACGGCCGGGACATCCGCGGCGGCGAGTTCCTGCGCGAACTGCGCGAACGCTGGGCCCGGAACTACGACTACGTGCTCATCGACAGCCGCACCGGGGTCAGCGACACCTCCGGCATCTGCACCGTCCTGATGCCCGACACCGTGGTCGACTGCTTCACGTTCAGCGCCCAGAACATCCGCGGCGGCGTCGACGCCGCCAAGGCCATCGCCGAGGCCGAGGAACGGGCCATCCGGGTCTTGCCGGTGCCGATGCGGGTCGAGGACGCCGAACAGGAACGCCTCGAAGCCGGCCGGGACTTCGCCCGCGAGGCCTTCGCCCCCTACCTCGGCCGCTGGCTGCCCGGCGACCGCCGGGCCGCCTACTGGGCCGACGTCGAAGTGCCGTACAAGCCCTTCTACGCCTACGAGGAGGTGCCCGCCACCGTCGCCGACCGGCCGCAGGAGGCGCGCAGCCTGCTCAACGCCTTCGAGCGGCTGGCCGAATGGATCACCGACGGCCGGGTCCGCTCGCTGCGCCCGCTCGGCTCCGAGGCGCGCCGCCGGCTGTACGGCGCCTACCTGCGCTCCGCCCGGGCGGTGCCCCGCCAGGTCTACGTCAGCTACGCGCCCGAGGACCGGATGTGGGCCGAATGGGCGGCCGGCACCCTCACCCGCTTCGGCTACCAGACCTCCCTGCACAACGCCGCCGAACCGTACACCGGCCAGCGGCCGCCGGAGGTCACCGGACCGCTCGACGGCCAGGGCCGGCTGCTCGCGCTGCTCTCGCCGGAGTACACCGCGCTGCCCCGGGCCGGCGAGGTCTGGCAGCTCCTCCAGGGGCGCGAACTCCCCTCCGGTGCCTCGGCATTGGTCGCCCTGCGACTGCAGGACTCGGACGAGCCGGTGCCCCGGCCGTTCATCGGCCAGGCGGTGCCCGACCTGGTCCGTTCCTCGGCGACCGGCGCCGAGGCCCAGCTGTACGGCGAACTCGGCCCACCGCCCGGCAGCAACCGCCAGTTCGACACCGACAGCGGCGAGTTCATCGCCCCCGCCCGCTTCCCCGGCACCGCCCCGCAGGTCCAGGACGCGCCCTCGCGCAACGCCGCCTTCATCGGCCGCGGCAAACTGCTCGAACTGCTCCGCAACCGCTTCACCGGCGGCCCCGCCGCCGTCCTCAGCCAGGTGCTCTACGGCTTCGGCGGTGCGGGCAAGTCCCAGATCGCGGCCGAGTACGCGCACCGCTTCAAGTCCGCCTACGACGTCATCTGGTGGGTGCCCGCCGAGGAACCCGCCAACATCCCGCAGAAGCTCGCCGAACTCGCCCCCCGGCTCGGCGTGCCCACCAGCGACGACGTCGCCCACACCGCCGCCGCCGTCCTGGACGCGCTGCGCCGCGGCCACCCGTACCGCCGCTGGCTGCTGGTCTTCGACAACGCCGGCACCCCCGAGGAACTCGCCCCCTGGCAGCCCGGCGGCTCCTCCGGCGGGCACGTGCTGATCACCTCGCGCAACCAGGGCTGGGCCCGGCACGCCGGCCTGGTCGAGGTCGACGTCTTCCTGCGCGAGGAGAGCATCCGACTGCTGCGCCGCTTCAACGGCGGCCTCTCCCCGGAGGACGCCGACCAGGTCGCGCACCGCCTCGGGGACCTCCCGCTCGCCGTCGGCCAGGCCGCCGTCTGGCTCCAGGAGACGTCGATGCCGATCGCCACCTACCTCGAACTGCTCGACGACGAGCTCACCGAGATGCTCGAACGCACCCGGCTGCGCCCCGCCGAGTACCCCCACTCCGCCGCCGCGACCTGGCGCATCTCGGTCGAGGAACTGCGCCGGATGAACGCCCCGGCCGCCCAGATACTGGAACTCTGCGCCTTCTTCGGCCCCGACGCCATCCCGATGCGGCTGCTCTACAGCCGGGCCGTCACCCGCGCCCTGCGGCTGTCCCCGCGCGCCCCGCGCGACAAGCTCGCGATCGGCGAGTTCCTGCGCGCCATCAACCGGTTCGGGCTGGCCCGCACCGACCAGGGCAGCGAGACGATCACCGTCCACCGGCTGGTCCAGGCCGTGCTCCGGGACCAGGTCGAGGAGGAGCGCCAGGCCGCACTGCGCGGCGTCGTGCACGCGGCCCTGGCCACCGCCAACCCCGGCGACCCGGACATCCCCGCCAACTGGGCCGAGTACGCCGAACTCCTGCCCCACCTCTGGCCGTCCGGCGCCGTCGACAGCGGCGACGAGGACGTCCGGCAGTGGATCATCGACTCGGTCCGCTACCAGTGGAAGCGCAGCCTGCACGAGTCCGGCCGGGAACTCGCCGAACGGGCCCTGGAGCACTGGCGCGCGGACGCCTACGGCGGCGCCGACTTCGACGTCGACAACGACGCCCAGACCCTCATGCTGCGCACCCAGCTGAGCAACATCCGCCGCTCCCAGGGGGCCCTCCAGGAAGCCTACGAGATGGACCGGGACATCCTGGAGCGGTTCACCGCGACCCTGGGCCCGGAGCACTCCCACACCCTCGCCGTCGCCAACAGCCTCGGCGCCGACCTGCGCTTCCTCGGCCGCTACGACGAGGCCAGGGCGCTCGACCGCAGGACCCTGGACGCGGCCCGGCGCACCCTCGGGCCCGACCACCCGCGCACCCTGATGATCACCAACAACCTGGCCGTCTCCGACTACCTGGCCGGGGACCGCTACGCCGCCCTGGAGCGGCACCGCAGCAACTACCTCCAGCAGCGCGACGCGCTCGGCGCGCACAGCCTCTACGCGCTCTCCTCCGCCTCCAACTACGCCCGCGACCTGCGCGAGACCGGGCGGCTGCGGGAGGCGCTGGACCTGCTGGAGGAGACCGTGCGGATCTACCAGCAGACCATCGGCGACAGCCACACCGACACCCTGCGGGCCCGCAAGAACCTCGCCGTCGCGCTGCGCCGGGCCGGGCGCTACCACGAGGCGCTGGAGATCGACGAGGACATCTACCAGCGCTACCTGGACATCAACGGCCCCGAACACCCGGACACCCTGGCGGCCGCCACCAACCTGGCCAGCGACCTCAACGCGCTCGGCGACACCGAACGGGCGATCCCGCTGGCCGAACGGGCCCTCGCGCGGTACCGCGACTACCTGGGCGAGAACCACCCGGTCACGCTGGCCGGCGCCAACAACCTCTCGGTCTACCTGCGGCTGGCCGGCCGGATCGCGGAGGCCCGGGAACTGTCCGGGCGCACGCTGGCGCAGTTCCGGACCGTCCTCGGCCCGGACCACCTGTACATCCCGATCGCGATGATGAACCACGCGAACGACCTGGCGCTGGGCGGCGAGATCCGGGACGCGCTCGCCCTGGAGCAGGAGGCCGAGCCGCTGATGACCAGGGCGCTCGGACCGGACCACTACGACTCGATCGGCATCAACTCCAACCTCGCGCTGTCCCTGGCGGCGGTCGGGGAGACCGAGCGGGCCGCCGAACTGCGGGCCGACTGCATCCGGCGGGCCCGGATCACGCTGGGGGAGGAGCACCCGACCACCGTCGCCGTGAAGGCCGGTACCAGGCTCGACTCGGACGTGGAGCCCCCGCACGTGTGACGGACGATCAGGAGATGCCGCCGGGCGGTGCTAGGTTCACGCGCATGGTGCCGTTCCGGCAGTTCCTGCTGAAGATCCACAGCCGTTGCAACCTCGCCTGCGACTACTGCTACGTGTACGAGGGCGCCGACCAGAGCTGGCGCGACCGGCCGCGGCGGATGGAGCTCGCCACCGTCCGCCGCACCGCCCGCAGGATCGCCGAGCACGCGGCCGGACAGGGGCTCGACGAGGTCTCCGTGGTGCTGCACGGCGGCGAGCCGCTGCTCGTCGGCGCGGCCCACCTGGACGCCCTGCTCGCCGAGTTGGCACAGATCGCCGAGACCGGGCCGCGCGTGCGGTTCAGCCTGCAGACCAACGGGCTGCGGCTGCTGGACGAGCCCGCGCTGCTCGACGTGCTGCACCGCCACCGGGTCGGCGTCGCCGTCTCGCTGGACGGCACCCGGGCCGACCACGACCGGCACCGCCGGCTGCCCTCCGGCGCCGGCAGCTGGGAGCGCACCGCGGACGCGGTCCGGCTGCTCGGCTCCGAGCCGCACCGGGAGCTGTTCGCCGGCCTGCTGTGCGTCGTCGACCTGGCCGCCGACCCGGTCGCCACCTACGAGGCGCTGCTGGAGTTCGCCCCGCCCAGGCTCGACCTGCTCCTGCCGCACGCCACCTGGCGGAGCGGACCGCCCGGCGTCCACCGCGGCCTCCCGACCGGCCCGCCCGGCCCCGCCGACCCGGCGCCGTACGGGGAATGGCTGATCGCCGCCTTCGACCGCTGGTACGACGCGCCGTACCGGGAGACCGGGGTGCGGCTGTTCGAGGAGCTGTCCGTCCTGCTGCTCGGCGGGCGGGCCGCCAGCGAGGCGGTCGGGCTGGCGCCGGTCGACCTGGTGGTGGTGGAGGCGGACGGCACCGTCGAGCAGGCCGACAGCCTCAAGGCGGCCTACGACGGCGCCGCCGGGACGGGCCTGGACGTGTGGCGGCACGGCTTCGCGGAGGCGGCCGCCCACCCGGCCTTCCGGGCCCGCCAGCGGGGCCTGGCCGGGCTCGGGCCGGAGTGCGCGGCCTGCCCGCTGGTGCGGGTCTGCGGCGGCGGGCTGTACGCCCACCGCTACGCCGGGGACGGCTTCGCGCACCCCTCGGTGTACTGCGCCGACCTGGACCGGCTGATCCGGCACATCGCGGGGCGGCTGCAGGCCGGGGTGGCGGAGCTGGCCGGGGCCGGGCGCCGGCGGTAGCGGGGGTGTCGGCGAGGGGCGTGCTCACCCGTCCGGGTCATGCACGGGCCGGGACCGGCTGAGTCGACGTCGCGCGGGGAGACTGCGGGCGGACCGGGCGGGGCGCCCGGCGATCCAGGGGACCTCACGAGAGGACGGACCGGTGACGGGTACGGGCGAGGCGGTGGCGGCCGGGCTGCCGGGCGCGCGCGGGAAGCAGGGGAGCGGTGCGGCCGGAAGCGGTGCGGCCGGGTTGCCGCGGCACGGCCTGGACCGGGCGACCTTCCGGGCGGTCGCGGCCGCCCGGGGCGGCCCCGAGGCCGTCCGGCTGCTGCGGGCCGGCCAGTTGAGCAAGCGGGCGCTGCTGCTGCTGGCACTGCGCCGCACGGCGCCGCAGGACGAGGGCTACCGGGAGGCCTACCGCGCGGTCCGCGAACTCCAGCGGGCCGACCGGGCGCGCTGGGAAGAGGTGCTGCTGCGACCGGAGTTGGACGCCTGGGCGGCGGACTGCCTGCGTGCCCTCGCGCTGGACCGGGCGGCGCCGCTGGACGGCCTGGGCGAGTTCCTGCGGGCCGGGGCCGGGCCGGCGCTCGACCTGGAGTGCGAGGGGCTGCGCTGGACGCCGGTGATCGACCACCTCGGACCGCGCCGGGTGGACTACGGACGGCCTCCGGACGGCCCGCTGACCGCCGCCGAACTGGACCGGTGGGAGCACCAGTTGGCGAGGGCCTGGGAGGTCCTGGTGCGCCGTCACCGGCGACACGCGGAGGCCGTGGCGGCCTGCGTCGCCGTGGTGGTGCCGCTGCGGCCCGCTCCCGGCGGGGAGGCGGTCAGCGCCGCCGCCCGGCGGGCGTACGGGGCGGTGGCGGCCTCGCTGCCGGCCGAGCCGGTCCTGCTCGCGCTGGCCCTGGTGCACGAGTTCCTGCACGTCCAACTCGGCGCCCTGCTGGACCTCGTACCGCTCCACCGGCCGAACGGACCGGCGGTCTACCACGCCCCCTGGCGGCCCGACCGCCGCCCGGCCGGCGCGCTGCTCCAGGGGACGTACGCGCACCTGGGGGTGGCCTCGTTCTGGGCGGCCGAGGTCGCCGCCGGGGTGAGTGAACCGGCCCGCGCGGAAAGGGAGTTCGCCTGCTGGCGGGCGCACACCCTGACGGCGGCCCGGACTCTGCTGGACTGCGGCGAACTCACCCCGAGCGGAAGGGAGTTCATCGAGGAGCTGGCGCGTGCCGTCCGGGAGCTGGGGGTCTGAGGGCGCGGCGCTCCGGACGGATGCGGCCGGTCGGGCGACGGTGCGGCGGCGCCGGGGGCACCCCCGCGGGGCGCCGCCCGTGCCCCCGGCGTGCATCCGTACGGCGACCGGCCGGACGGCTCGAACGCCTGCTCCGGTCAACGCGCTTCGGCGCGCGCGATGGCGAAGCGCGCGACCGCTGAACGGGTGAATTCTCGGGCTTTCGCGCGCCGTGGTACGGCGTCGGCCAGCTGGGCAGACCAACTTGGGGAGGCAAGGTGCCGCGCGGAGACCTCGCGGGCACTACATTGGTCGCAACCGGGTGACCTACCCGGACTCGGCAGGTCCTAACCGCGCCTAAGGAAACGAATATGACTCCGGTAACCAGCACCAGGCCGGCCCGTAACCTCACTGACACTCAGGAGACGCCGGATCGCCCGTCCCTCGCCGAGCTCGCCGCCCTGGGTGCGGAGGAACTCGCCGCCCGGCTGCAGCGCGCCCTTCCCGGCGCGGAATCCGGCCTCGTGCCGGTCGCGGCCTTCAACTCCTCGATCTGACCCGCTCCGGAACCTCGAAACGGACCCCAGGCCGAGCTGAACCCGCCACACCCATGATGACGCGAATTCCGGTGCCACTGACGCAATTCGTGGTCAAGATGCACAGCCGGTGCGATCTCGCCTGCGACCACTGCTACGTCTACGAGCACGCGGACAGCAGCTGGCGCTCCCGCCCCAAGGTGATCGGGGAGGGGATCCTGGCCAAGGCCGCCGAGCGGATCGGTGAGCATGCGGTCGCCCACCGGTTGTCCGCCGTCCGGGTCGTCCTGCACGGGGGAGAACCCCTGCTCGCCGGCCCGGACCGGTTGCGCCGCGCGGCCGAAGCGCTGCGGGCGGCGCTCCCGCCCGGCTGTGCCCTCGACCTGCGCATCCACACCAACGGCGTGCTGCTCAGCCGTGCGTTCTGCGAGCTGTTCGCGGAGCTGGACCTCAGGGTCGGCATCTCGCTGGACGGGGACCGGGCCGCCAACGACCGGCACCGGCGCTTCGCCGACGGGCGGAGCAGCCATCCACAGGTGCTGCGGGCGGTCGGGCTGCTGAACGAGCCCGAGTTCCGGCACCTGTTCGCCGGGCTGCTGTGCACCATCGACATCGAGAACGACCCAGTGGCCGTGTACCGGGCGCTGGTCGAACTGCGGCCCCCCGCCGTCGACTTCCTGCTTCCGCACGCGACCTGGGAGGACCCGCCGAAGCGGCTCGCGGGCGGCCCGGAGGACCCGTACGCGGACTGGCTGCTGGTTGTCCACAGGCTGTGGGAAACGGACGCGCGGCCGTTCGCCGTGCGCACCTTCGAATCCGTGCACCGGACGGTGCGCGGACTGTCCAGCCTCACCGAGTCGCTCGGGCTGGAGCCCTCGGACCTCGCCGTGCTGGAGACGGACGGGACCTTCGAGCAGGCGGACAGCCTCAAGACCGCGTACGACGGGGCGCCCGTCACCGGCATGAACGTTTTCGCGCACAGCCTCGACGACCTCGCCCGCCACCCCGGCATCGCCGCCCGCCAGTCCGGCCTGGACGGGCTGAGCGCGACCTGCCGGGCCTGCCCGGTGGTCCGCGCCTGCGGCGGCGGACTGTACGCCCACCGCTACCGGGCGGACAATGGCTTCGACAATCCCTCCGTCTACTGCGGTGACCTCATGACGCTCATCAACGGCATTGCGGGCAAGGGAGGTTCGGCCTCCGCGCCGGCGCCCGTGCCCGCCCAGGGCGGCCGTCCGCTGCTGCCGGCCGCACTCACCCCGGCCCAACTCGACGAGCTGGCACGGGGATACGGCGGCACCGACACCATCGCCGCCCTCGGCGCCGCCCAACTCTCCCTCACCCGGGCGATGCTGGCCGCCGCCTGGGACGCCTCCGGGCAGGGCCGGGCGGCCGCCTGGGAGCTGCTGTCGGAGCTCGACGGGGCGGCGGCCGGGGCCGTGGACGCGGTGCTGGCCCACCCGTACGCCCGGGCCTGGGCCGCGCGGCGGCTCGCCGGGGACCTCACGGTCGGCCTCGGGCCGATGGCGGCACTGGCCGCCGCGGCCGCGGTGCGGGCCGGGCGCGGGGACGCCGTCACGGTGCCCGCCCGGGGCGGCCGGCTGCACCTGCCGACGCTGGGGCGGATCGCGGTGCCGGACGGCGAGGCGGTGGTCACCGGGCACGCCGACGGCTTCGAGGTGCGGGCCGCCGACGGGACGGTGTTCACGGAGCTGGACGACCCGCTGCGACGGATCCGGCTGGCCGGCGGCTGGACGGTCGCCCTGGAGGACCTCGACCCGCTGCGCGACAGCCACGACCACCCGGTGGCCGACCGGCTGCCCGAAGCCGAACTCCTCGGCTGGACGGGCGCGTTGCGCGAGGCCTGGGAGCTGCTCGGACGCGACCTGCCCGACTACGCGGAGGGCATCCGGGCCGGGCTGACGACGATCACCCCGCTGCGGCCCGGCCCCGCCGGGCGCGACGTCAGCTCGGCGGCGCGGCAGGCGTACGGCGCGGTCGGCATCGCCCGGCCCGCCACCGCGCCCACGCTGGCGCTGCTGCTCGCCCACGAGTTCCAGCACGTGAAGCTCGGCGCGGTGCTCGACCTGTACGACCTGTACGACCGGTCCGACGACCGGCTGTACTTCGCCCCCTGGCGGCCCGACCCGCGCCCGCTGGAGGGGCTGCTCCAGGGCACGTACGCCCACCTGGCGGTCACCGAGTACTGGGGCACCCGCACCGCCGCGTACGACGGCCTGGCGGGGGAGGCCGCCGACCGGGCGCGGGCGCAGTTCGCGCTCTGGCGGCAGTACACCGCCGAGGCCGTCGAGCGGCTGGCCGGATCCGGGGCGCTGACCGGGCTGGGGGCCCGGTTCGCCGCAGGGATGGGGGAGAGCGTCGCGCCGTGGCTCGCCGTACCGCTGCCGGCGGCGGCGGAACGGGACGCGGAGAAGGCGCGGGAGGAGCGGAGTCGGCTCCGGTACGTCGAGGCCTGAAACGAAGTGGTGTTGAACGAAGGGGTGTCGGATGATCTCCACCGCTGAACTGGCCGACGGCTTCGCCCGGTTGGGCGTGCGGCCGGGCACGGTGCTGCACGTCCAGGCGTCGCTGCGGACGCTCGGGCCGGTCGAGGGCGGGGCGGCCGGGGTGGTCGACGCCCTGCTCGAAGTCCTGGGGGAGGAAGGGACGTTGGTGGCGTTCACCAGCACCCCCGAGAACTCCTCGACCTCACGGATCCACCAGGCCGCGATCGCCGGGCTGACCCCGGCCGAGATCGCGGAGCACCGGGCGCGGATGCCGCGCTTCGACCGGGCCACCAGCCCGGCCTCCCCGACCCTGGGCGCGCTCTCCGAAGCCGTCCGCACCCGGCCCGGCGCCCTGCGCAGCAGCCATCCGCAGACCTCCTGGGCGGCCCTGGGCCCCCGGGCGGAGGAGATCACCTCCCGGCACCCGCTCACCTCCCACCTCGGCCCCGACTCCCCGCTCGGGCGGCTGTACGAGCTGGACGCCCGGGTGCTGATGCTCGGCGTCGACATGGCCCGCTTCACCGCCTTCCACCTCGCCGACCTGCGCCAGGCCGACGTACGGCACCGCGAGTACGGCTGCGTCACGACGGACGGCTGGACGTCCTTCCAGGCGCCCGACCTGGACGACCTGCACTTCGCCGAGCTCGGCGCGGAGGTGCTCGCCGCGGCCGAGGGCGTCGCCACCGGGCGGATCGGCGACGCGGACTGCCGGCTCGTCCCCGTCCGGGAGGCGGTCGACCTCGCCGACGGGCTGCTCCGGGCCCGGGCTTCGGGCTGAGGGCGCCGGGCTGGGTCCAGGGCCGTCGGGTCCTGGGTCGTCGGGTCCTGGGTCGAGGCCGTCGGGTCGGGCTCCTGGATCGCCGGTTCGGGCGGTCCGGGGGCCTCCCAGGGTGTCGGGGCCGGCACCGCGCTCCCGTTCGGGCGACCATCGCGCCGAGAGCGGTGCCGAGCGGCGCCGAGCGGGCGTCCGGACGGGAGAGGTGCGGAATGCGTGGACTGAGGCGTGGTCAGGCCGTTGCAGCGGCGGTCGCGGTCGCGGTCGCGGTCGTGGTGGCGGCAGGGGCGGTGCCGGCGCTGCCCGGCGGCGCGTCGGCCGTCGAGCCGGCGGCCCCGAGGGCCGGGGTGTTCGCCCCGAAGACCGACTACCCGGTGGGACACAACCCGCGCGCGGTGGCCGCCGGGGACTTCACCGGCAGCGGCCGGGCCGACCTGGCGGTGGCGAACGCCGCCGACGGGACGGTGTCGATCCTGCTGAACGACGGCCACGGCGGGTTCGGCCCGCAGCGGACCTTCCCGGCCGGCCCCGGGCCGACCTCCGTCGCGGTCGGGGACCTCCGGGGCATCGGCGTGCAGGACCTGGTGGTCGCCGACCAGGACGACAGCGGGGTCTCGGTGCTGCTCGGCAACGGGGACGGCACCTTCCGGGCGCCCACCCGCTTCGCCACCGGCTCGCACCCGGACGCCGTCGCGATCGGCGACTTCCGGGGCACCGGCACGCTCGACCTGGCCGTCGCCAACCTGGGCGACTTCGGCGACGGCAGCGTCTCGCTGCTGCTGGGCAACGGGGACGGCACGTTCCAGGCGCCGCGCACGTACTCCACCGGCACCGACTCCAACCCGGCCTCGATCGCGCTCGCCGACCTCGGCGGCAGCGGGCACCTGGACCTGGCGGTCGCCCTCGACGGCGTCGGCGAGGTGGCCGTCTTCCCCGGCAACGGGGACGGCACGCTCGGCGCCCTGACGGACTACCGGGTCGGGGGTGTCCCGTACTCGCTGGCCGCCGGAGACCTGCGCGGTGACGGCCGGTACGACCTGGTGGTCGCGGACGGGGAGCACTCCGCCGTGGTCCTGCTGGGCAACGGGGACGGCACGTTCCAGCCGGCGCGGGCGTACCCGGCGGGCGGCGGGCCGGTCTCGGTCGTGGTGGGCGACTTCACCGGCCACGGCACCCCCGACCTGGCGCTGGCGACCGACGACAGCTCGGTGGCCCTGCTGCGCGGGAACGGCGACGGGACCTTCCGGGCACCGGAGTCCTACCCCACCGGGTCCGGCGACGGCTCCATCCCGGACACCGTGGTGGCCGGCCGGTTCCGGCAGCGCGGGCGGCTCGACCTGGCGGTCACCAACGCCCAGGACAACAGCGTCTCGGTGCTGCTGAACTCCCACGGCCACCGCACGACGCGGGCGGCGGCTCCGTCCGGTGCGGACCGGCTCCGCTAGCGCCTGCTGCCTGCTGTCCGCCGCAACGCCTGTGCATAGCGTTCACCCCCAGTCCATTGCAATAGATGGGCTGGGGGTCGTTGCATTCCCGGCAGAGTTGTTGCAATGATATATAGGCGTTCACCTGCAACTATTGGTTCTCCGTGGGGGCTGTCGGTTGCCTGAACTGCGAACGCAACGTAGCGTTTCTCTTGCCAGAAAGCGGCGGGCCACCGGGCCCGCGCCGCAGAAGCGAAGGAGAGCACGATGCAGAAGTTCGCCACCCCCGCCCCGGTCTCGGCCGTCCTGGACATCCCCGCCGGCCGCATCCGGCTCATCGCCGCCGACCGTGCCGACACCGTGGTCGAGGTCCGGCCCGCCGACGCCGGGAAGAGCCGCGACGTGAAGGCCGCCGAGCGGGTCGAGGTCGCCTACGTCGACGGCGTGCTGCGGGTCGAGGCCCCGGAGGCCGGGAACCGCCTCCTCGGCAGCTCCGGCTCCGTCGAGGTCACCGTCCAACTGCCCACCGGCTCCCGGGTCGATGCGACGGCCGCGCTGGCCGAGTTCCGGGGTGTCGGCCGCCTCGGCGACGTCACCATCGAGGCCGCGCAGGGCACCGTCAAGCTCGACGAGACCGCCGGCGCCCGCCTCGACCTCCAGGCCGGCGACATCGCCGTCGGCCGACTCGGCGGCCCCGCCGAGATCCGCACCCAGAAGGGCGACCTGCGGATCACCGAGGCCGTGCAGGGCACCGTCGCCCTGCGCACCGAGTACGGGCAGATCGAGGTCGGCGCCGCCCGCGGGGTCTCCGCCGCCCTCGACGCCGGAACGGCGCACGGCCGGATCCACAACGCGCTGCGGAACGCCGACGGCACCCCCGGCCTGACCATCCACGCCACCACCGCCTACGGCGACATCACCGCCCGCAGCCTCTGATCCGCCCGCAGCCTCTGAACCGTCCGCGGCCTCTGAGCCGCACTCCACGACCCGCGAGAGAAGGAACGACGATGAACGCCACCACCACCACCACCCAGGACCGTCCCGAACTCCACAAGGCCGCCCAGGACTTCGTCGACGCAGGCTTCGCGGGCGTGCAGCTGCGGGTCCGCGACGAACGCGGCGCGTGGACCGGCAGCGCCGGGGTGCACGAGCTCGGCGGGAGCGCGCAGCCCGCCACCGACGGGCAGTTCTGGATCGGCAGCACCACCAAGACCTTCGTCGCCGCCCTGGTGCTTCGCCTGGTCGCCGACGGGCTGATCGACCTGGACGCCCCCGTCGCCGAACACCTGCCCCGGTTCGGCGGCCTGGACGGGCGGATCACCGTACGGATGCTGCTCCGGCACACCAGCGGCGTCCACAACTGCACCGGCGAGCTCGACGAGAAGGGCGAGTTCGTGCCCGGGCTTCCCTCGATCGGCAAGGCGTGGGTGGACAACCGCCTCCACGACTACCGGCCCGACGAGCTGGTCGAGTTCGCGCTGACGAAGCCGGCCCGGTTCGAACCGGGCGCGGACCAGGGCTACTCCAACACCAACTACACGCTGGCCGTGCTGCTGGTCGAGGCGGTCACCGGGCACACCTACGCCGAGGAGATGCAGCGACGGATCCTGCGGCCGCTCGGCCTGACCGACACCCTCGTGCCGGGCAGCCTCTCGGAGATACCCGGCCCGCACGCCCACGGCTACTACCGCTACCAGGACGGCGAGGAGTGGAAGGTCGTCGACGTCTCCCGGCAGAACCTCTCGCTGCTGTGCGGCTCCGGGGACATGATCTCCACCACCCGTGACCTCCAGGTGTTCTTCGCGGCCCTGCTCGGCGGCCGGTTGCTGCCCGGCGAGCTGCTGGAGCAGATGCGGACCCCGCACGGGATGCTCGGCTACGGACTCGGCCTGTTCGTCCAGGAGTTGGGCCCGGACAGCGGCGACGTCACCATCGTCCACCACAACGGCGGCGCCCCCGGCGGCTACGGCGCCCTGATGATCGCCACCCCGGACGGCGCCAGGGTCCTCACCGCGGGCCTCACCACCGGCGACTCCGACCAGGACCCGGCCCAGACCTTCCCGCCCGCCCTGGAGCGACTGATCAAGGCGGTCTTCTGCTGATCCGCCCTGTTACCCGGTGCTTCGAGTCCCTCAAGCGCAGGAAGTCGGCCACGCCGACTTCCTGCGCAGCTGCGCTGCCTCGGAGGTGGAGGATGAGGGCGCGCAGGGCGAGCGGAGGAGGCGGCGATGGCGAGTGAGCCGGCGGCGGCCGTACGGGTTCTCACCGGGCGGTACCGGGCGGTGCGGCCGCGGGTGGGCAACGGGCCTGGGCATCCTCCGGCGGAGGACGTCGAGACGGTCATGGGGTTCGCCTTCCGGGCGCCGTCGCTGTGGCGGCACGAGTACGGTGGCCGCGTCGCCGTGTCCGAGACCGATTTCCCCCCGTGGGTGGAGCCGGGCCTCTCCTTCCCCGGCGACGGCTGGCCGTGGAGGTTCGGCCCGGACCCTGCCCGGCTGGTCGTTCCCGCGCTGCGGGAGCTTCCGGCCGGTCGTCCGACGGAGCATGACGGCCGGGCGGCGGTGCGGACCGAGATGGCCGGGCCCGAGGGGATGACGCTGGAGCTGGTGGTCGACAGCGGGACCGGCATGGTGCTGCGGGCCTCCGCGCCGGGAACGGCCTACGTCGAGGAGCTGTCCGAGCTCGCGTTTCCCGAGGCCCTGCCGGACGACCGGTTCGTCCGGCCCGAGGACGACGGCAGCGCCGACCGGGCCGAGCAGCTGCGGTGGGAGCGGATCCGGGAGCACTACCGGACCCGGCCACTGCCGGTGCCCGCGTCCTGGCCCGGCCCGCTCGGCCGCCCGAGCCCGATCGACGGCGATCCCGACACCGGGTACGTGGTCGTGGACCTCGACAACGAGCCCTCCCCGGGCACCCCGACGGCCGCCCAACTGGTGCGCCAGCCCCTGGGGGAGCCGCCGTACTTCGAAGGATGGGCCAGGGATCCTGGGCACCACCTCCAGCGGTGGCGGGACGCCCGGTGGCAGTGGACGCTGGTGCTGTCCGACCACCCGCTCACGGTCGAGCAGTTGGAGCGGGTCCGCCGGGAACTGGCCGGCGGTGAGTAGGAGTTGCGCGCAGGAAGTCGGCCCATCCGACTTCCTGCGCACGAGGATGACGTGCTCAGAGGGCGTTCGATACCGATTTAGGCTGCCGCGAAGGGTTTCGGGCGGAGGTATTGCCCGATTCTGTCGGGGCTGGCGGTCAGGCGGGTGGT
>NZ_JBIAXC010000029.1:0-123288 GCF_042896295.1 Kitasatospora sp. NPDC001309
ACCCCTTCCCACGCCTGGCCCCCGTTCCGAGTCGAACCCCCGTCAACCGCCGCGCACGGTGCGCGACTTCATGGCAGACGCTACTACGGGACGGGCCCCGCCATGCCCGCTGCAACACCTCTGCACCACAGGTTGAGCACCGGATGTGCACGTTCCGCCCGGGTGCGCCCGGGGCCGGCCGGGCTAGGAGTAGTACTTGTGGAGGTCGTCCGAGGCCATGCCGGTGCCGTGGTGGACGGCGCGGCTGGAGTAGGTGCTGCGCAGGTGGGTGGCCTGGCGGGTGCGTTCCAACTCGACCAGCAGCCCCGCGTCTTCGGAGTGTGTGCCGCGGGCCCTCTCCCGGCGGATCAGGACGACGGTGGTACCGATGATGGTGGCGACCAGTGCGGCGAGGAGCAGGACGACGGTGCCCATGTTCTCGTTCCCCCTTGTTCCGGTCCCGGGTCGGGCCCGGCCGGTGGCGGCGGGCCCCTTCCGGGGACTGTGAAGATCCTTGCACGGAACGTCCGGGATGGTCCGGTATCTGAGCGAATCCTGAGCAAGGAACGGACGGGTGCCGGCAGGGGCGGGCCGGCCCGGCGCCCGGAGCCGCGGTGCCGATGTGCGAACGCCTGGCCGGGGTGGGCGGGTTGGAAGTGGCCGGATCTGGGCGAAAGCCGGATGTGGACGGCGACCGGTCGGTAGCATGATCATTGAAATTCGCTGTCCGCGGTACTGCTGAACGCACTGTTTCTGGACGCGACCACCGTGAGGGGTGCGCAGCAGCGCGCACCCCTTCGTCCCGAAGGGAGATCGGCATGGCCACGGGTACTGTGAAGTGGTTCAACGGGGAGAAGGGCTACGGGTTCATCGCGCAGGACGACGGCGGCCCGGACGTTTTCGTCCACTTCTCCGCGATTCAGGGCAGCGGCTACCGCAACCTGGAGGAGAACCAGCCGGTCGAGTTCGAGGTCACGCAGGGCCAGAAGGGCCCGCAGGCCGAGCAGGTCCGCGCGATCTGACCAGGCGGGCCCACGTAGGCCCCGCACACAGGCCCCGTACCGGCGAGCAAGCGCCGGTGCGGGGCCTTTTGCTGCGCGCCGTCCGCCGTCCGCCGTCCGCCGTCCGCCGTCCGCCGTCCGCACCTCACCGCGCCCCTGTGTCCGCCTCCGTCCGCCCCGGTCCGCCCTCTCGACAGATACCTCTTACTGAGAGCTAAAATCGGAGTATGGAGACAGGACCCACCCACCCGCCCGACGGCGCCCTCGCCGACGAGTTCTCCACCCTCCTCACCGGCATCCAGCGGATGCTGCGCCGCCGCCTGCGCCAGGGCCTGGACCAGCCCCGCCTGCGCGGGGCCCAGGTCGAACTGCTGCACCTGGTGATGGACACCCCGGGCCTGCGGGTCTCCGCCGCCGCCGAGGAACTGTGTCTGGCCGGCAACTCGGTCTCCACCCTCGTCAACCAGCTCGTCGCCCAGGACATGCTGCGCCGCGAGGTGGACCCCGCCGACCGCCGGGCCGCCCTGCTGTACGCCACCGAGGCCGCCCACCAGCGCATCGAGGCCTGGCGCGAGCGGCGCCGGGCACTGACCGGCGAGCTGGTCGCGGGCCTGCCCGGCCCCGAACGGGCCGCGCTGGCCGCCGCCCTGCCCGCGCTGCGCTCCCTCACCCAGGGGCTGCGCGACCTGCCCGAGGAGGACCCGCGATGACCGAACCGGAACCAGCAGGAACACCGGAAACACCAGGAATACCGGGAACGCCGGGAACACCAGGAGCGGCGGAGGCCGTGGTGTGCCGGGGCCTGGAGTACAGCTTCACCCACGGCCGTGGCAGGACCACCCGCGCGGTGGACGGCATCGACCTGACCGTACGGACCGGTGAGGTCTTCGGCCTCCTCGGCCCCAACGGTGCCGGCAAGACCACCACCATCCGCGCGATCACCACCCTGCTGCCCGCCGGCCCCGGCATGGTGCGCGTCTTCGGCCACGACGCGGCCCGCCGCCCCATGGAGGTACGGCGCCTGCTCGGCTACGTGCCGCAGCAGTTGTCCGCCGACGCCGGGCTGACCGGTCGGGAGAACGTCGCCCTGTTCGCCCGGGTCTTCGACGTCCCAAGGACGGAGCGGGCCCGCCGCGTCGCCCAGGCGCTGGCCGCCGTCGACCTCACCGACGCCGCCGACCGGATGGCCGGCACCTACTCCGGTGGCATGGTGCGCCGCCTCGAACTCGCCCAGGCCCTGGTCAGCGCCCCGCGCCTGCTCGTCCTGGACGAGCCCACCATCGGCCTGGACCCCATCGCCCGCACCGGCGTGTGGGAGCGCGTGGACGCCGTGCGCCGGGCCACCGGCATGACCGTCCTGGTCACCACCCACTACATGGACGAGGCCGAGCGCCACTGCGACCGCATCGCCCTGATGGACCGCGGCCGCATCCGGGCCCTTGGCACCCCCGCCGAGCTCAAGGAGGGCATCCGCGACGCCCTCCCCGGCGGCGACGAACCCACCCTCGACGACGTGTTCCGCCACTTCGCCGGCCGTGACCTGGCCGACGCCACGGAAGGAGACTTCGGCGATGTCCGCCGCACCCGCCGCACCGCCAGCCGCGTCGGCTGAGCCCCCCACCCCCGGCACCACCCCCGCCGGTGTCCCGGACCTGAGCCTGCTGCTGGTGCCCCCGCGCGCCCGCACCGGCTGGCGCCTGGTGCCCGCCCGGGTCGGCGCGATGTGCGCGGTGGAACTCCAGAAGCTGCGCCACGACCGTACCGAGCTCTACACCCGCGCCGTCCAGCCGGCCCTCTGGCTGTTGATCTTCGGCGAGACCTTCACCCGCCTCAAGGCCATCCCCACCGGCGGCATCCCCTACCTCGACTACCTGGCCCCGGGCATCATCGCCCAGTCCGCGATGTTCATCGCGATCTTCTACGGCATCATGATCATCTGGGAGCGGGACTCCGGCGTCCTCACCAAACTCCTGGTCACCCCCACCCCGCGCGCCGCCCTGGTCACCGGCAAGGCCTTCGCCGCCGGCGTCAAAGCCGTCCTGCAAGCCGTCGTCGTGGTCCTGATCGCCGCCGCCCTCGGCGTCGCCATGACCTGGAACCCGCTGCGCCTGCTCGGTGTGGTCGTCGCGGTGCTGCTCGGCTCGGCGTTCTTCTCCTGCCTCTCGATGGCCATCGCCGGGATCGTCCTCACCCGCGACCGCCTGATGGGCATCGGCCAGGCCATCACCATGCCGCTGTTCTTCGGCTCCAACGCCCTCTACCCGGTCGACCTGATGCCCGGCTGGCTGCAGGCCGTGAGCAAGGCCAACCCGCTCAGCTACCAGGTCGACGCCCTCCGCGGCCTCCTCATCGGCACCCCCTCCCACCTCCCCCTGGACTTCGCCGTCCTGGCCGCCGCCACCGCGGCCGGCATCGCCGCCGCCTCCGCCCTCCTGGCCCGCCTGGCCCGCTGAGGCGCCCGCCCCCGGCGCACGAGTTCCTCCCTCCTTGTCTTCTCCGAGGAGCATGTTGAGCGAGCATTCTGAGAGCTATCACGTCACCGGGAACCCAATGCTCGACGCCGACGGCGTCACCATCTGGCAGCGGTACGGCGGACGGGCCCCGGAGGGGTACTTCTACGACGGGTGGCACAAGTTCGAGCCCGGTCACCCCCGCTACGACGAGCTCCTTCCGCAAGCGCGGCAGAATTCGCAGGACGTCGAGGAGAGCAAGGCTCCGGTCGACCCGGAGACCTTGGCCATGCTGCAGGAGATGCAGCGAAAGACTCGGGAGCGGAACGCGGGGCAGTAGCGGCGACGGCGGCGTACTGTCCGGAGATGGCAGGGGGAAAGGCGACAGGAGGTGTCGGGTTTCGCCGCGAGAGTAGGGGGACCGGTCGGCGCGGTGACGGCGTCGGCCGGGGCCACGTACCACGGACAAGGGATCCCATGCTCGAGACGCCCGACGACCTCGCCCGCCTCCAGGCCCTCCTGGACGCCTCGCTCGCCCGCTCCACCGCCCATCTGCGCTCGATCATCAGCAGCGAGCGCACCCTTACCGCCGTCCAGTTGACCCGGGTGCTCACCGGGATGTGCACGCTCGCGCTGTCCACCGTCACCGCCAAGGGCGAGCCGCGGATCAGCGGGGTGGACGGTCACTTCCTGTACGGCAGGTGGTACTTCGGCACCGCGCGCACCGCCGCCAAGGCCCGTCACCTGGCGGCCCGGCCCGCCGTCAGCGCGGCCCATCTGCGGGGGGAGGACCTGGGCGTGTTCACCCACGGCACCGTGGAGACCCTCAACCCCCGGGATGGCGAGCCGGCCGCCGACTGGCCCGAACTCCTGGCCTACTTCCAGGACTTCTACGGCCGTGACGTCTTCGACTGGGAGCACGACGTCGTCTACTACCGGCTGCGTCCGCACTGGATGGCCGCCTTCGCCTCCGATCCGGCCGAGCTCCTCGCGACGGTGGAGCGGGCCGAGCGGGCCGAGCGGGCCGAGCGGGCCTGACCATGACCGTGGCCGTGCCCGGCGCCGGCCCGTACGTCGGGATGCGTCGGGTGCGGCGCGGGCGGTGACAATGGGGTGGCGGACAGCAGGGGCGGACGGACGAGGAGGGCCGGGGTGCGGGCGAGCCGGGCGATCGCGCTGCTGCTGCTCCTGCAGCACCGGCGCAGCATGACCGCCGCCGACCTCGCGGCCGAGCTGGAGGTCTCCGAACGCACCGTGCAGCGCGACGTCGCCGCCCTGGCCGAGGCCGGGGTGCCGGTGTACGCCGAGCGGGGGCGGGGCGGCGGCTACCGGCTGGTCGACGGCTACCGCACCCGCCTGACCGGTCTGGAGCGAACCGAAGCCGCCGTCCTGCACCTGGCCGGCCTGCCCGGCCCGCTGCGCGACATGGGCCTGGCCGGGCAGGCCCTGGCGGCCCGGCTCAAGGTCGCCGCCGCCCTGGGCGACGCCCCCGCGGCCGCCGCCCAGCGCTTCCACCTGGACGCCCCGGCCTGGTTCCGCGAGGCCGGGACACCGCCGCTGCTGGCCGAGGTCTCCCGCGCGGTCTGGGAAGACCGGGTGCTGCACGCCCGCTACGCCGCGCGCGGCGGCACCCGGCAGCGGCGGCTGGAACCGTACGGCCTGGTCCTCAAGGCCGGGCAGTGGTACGTCGCGGCCCGCAGCCCCTCGGGGCGCATCGGCTCCTACCGGGTCGACCGCTTCGAAACCGCCGAGGCAGGCGAGGAACGCTTCGACCGCGACCCGGACTTCGACCTCGCCGCCTACTGGGACGAGGCCGCCCGCGCGTTCACCCGGACCATGCTGCGCGAACGGGCGCTGGTGCGGCTCAGCCCGTGGGCCGTGGCCAACCTGGCCGCCCTGCTGGAGGCCACCGCCGCCGCCGACGCCCTCGCCACCGCCGGCCCGCCGGACGCCGAGGGCTGGGTCACCGTGACCCTGCCCGTGGAGGACCAGGAGATCGGCTACCTCGAACTCCTTCGCCTGGGACCGGAGGCCGAGGCCCTCGGCCCGCCCGAACTGCGCGCCCGCCTGGCCGAGGCCACCCGCCGCGCGGCCGCCCTCTACACCTGAGCCGGGGCGGGCCCGGTCAGGTGCTGCTGTCCGGTCGTGGCGTCCGTCCTTCCTGGTCGAGGCGCGTGAGTGCGCCGCGCGCGAACTGCTCGTACCTGGTCTGGTGCCAGGGTGCGTCGGTGGGGATGTGTGCGGCGGCGTCGACCGCTTCGTGGAGGAGTGCGCGTCGTGCGTGGGGCTGGTCGGCCAGGCGGGGGTGGTCGCTGAGGCCGAGCAGGACTCTGGTGAGGTGGTAGGCGTGGGCGCGGGGGTTGACGGCGAAGAGGGTGCGGTGGACCCACAGGCCTTCCTCGCCGTCGAGGGCCCAGTGGTCGCGGATCAGCAGCCGGATCCGGGCCCGCAGGACCAGGTCCGGGTGTGGCGTCGGGTGCGGTGTCGGGTGTGGCGTCCGGTGCGCTGTCGGGTGCGGCGTCCGGTTCTCGTCCGCGTCCTTCATCGGGCGTTCGCCTGCCCGAGCCGGCGCTCGAACTCCTGGAGCTGCGGCACGGTGTGCTCCCACATGCGGCGCTGGTGGTCGGGGGCGTCGGCGGGGATGTGCGCGCTCGCGGCGTGGGCTTCCTCCAGCAGCGCCTCCCGGGCGCCGGGCCGGGCTGCCGCGCGAGGGCTGGTCTCGGCGAGCGTGCGCAGGACGTAGGCGAGCTTGTAGGCGTACACGTGGGGGTTGACGGCGAACAGGGGCCGGTAGACCCGCAGGCCCTCCTCGCCCTCCAGGATCCGCTCGTTGTGGCTCAGCAGGGTGATCCGGGCTTTCAGGACCAGGTCCGCGTGGACGTTCATGTGGCGTGTCCCCCTTCGTCGTTGCTCTCGTTCGCACCCCGTTCCTCTCGGGCCGCCGCGGCCGTGTCCGGCCGTGTCCGGGCACGGCGGCGTGCGCGCCGGCCGCCCGGGAGAGTGCGGGCGGCGGCGCGAAGGCCGTCGGGGGAGTGGGGTGTTGCACGAGTGTGCGGGGTGCGCGGGGGCGGCGGCAAGGCACAAGAAGGGTGTGCTGAGTCCTACCGATCCCTGGCCTGAGCTGGCAGGATTGGGGTCGGCACCCTCCCGGGGCCGGGCCCGGAAAACCTGTTGCGCCCCCAGGAGCGCATGCGGCACGCTGATCGCGGAACACACCGACGCAGCGCAGGGAAAGGGGAACGGGCCATGGCCAGCAGTGGCGCTCGATATCGCCCCCGCCCGCGCGCGTTCGGCTATCGCCCGGCGCGCTGAGCGTCCCCTCCCCACGGGCGTTCCCTTCTTACGAGCGTCCCCCGCTGCCCGCGCCCTCCTGGCGTTGCGGGCCGGGTGCGGACGTGACCCCGGGCGAGCTGGGCACTGGAGAGCCCAAGGGCCTGTAAAGCCCCCGCTTCGGCTGTGGCGGTTCGAATCCGCCCTCGCCCACCCCATTCCCGCGCACCATCCCCGAATCCCCAGGTGGCCCAGTGGGTCGATGCCTGATTGGCCCTGTGTGGCCGGTCAATTCGGTACTACGGTAGGCAGCATGACAACCGGAACCGCCGCGACCGACCAGCCCGTATCCCTCACCCTTGCCGAGGCGCCGCTGCGTCAGGCCCGTAACTCGGCCGCCTTCTGGGCCGCGACCGGCGACTCCCGCGGCCACGAGGTGATCCGGCGCCGCGGCTTCCTCGCCGTCGACGGCGACGAGCGCGCCGGCCTGCGGATCCTCGTTCAGGAGAACGACCTCGACCAGGGCGAGCTGGCCGAGCTGGCCGAACTGGTGCGCAGGGCCCCCGGACCGGTCAACGCCGAGGACCCGTTCAGCGCCACCGACCTGAGCCATCTGGGCCTGCGCAACTGGCAGATGCCCGTCATGCTGCGCCTGCCCGCCGCTGCCCCTGCCGCTGCCCCTGCCCCTGCGGGCGGGTCGGGGCTGGACGTGGTGCGGGTGAGCGGTGGCGAGGACCTCCGGGCGGCCGAGCGGGTCGTGATCGAGGGTTTCGAGCTGGCCGCCTTCGAGCCCTACCGCCCCGGTGAGCTGTTCCCGGCGGCGCTGATCGGCCGGCCGGGCGTGGACGTCTTCCTCGCCTCGCACCAGGGGGTCGCCGCGGGCGCCTGTGTCAGGGTCGTGGACGAGGGCCTCGCCAGCCACTACTGGGTCGGCACCGCGCCCGCCTTCCGCTCGCGCGGTGTGGGCCGGGCCGTCATGACCGCCTCGCTCGCCGACCTCGCCCAGGTGCCGGCCACCCTCACCGCCTCCAAGCTGGGCCGCCCGCTGTACGAGTCGCTGGGTTACACCGTCGCCGCGCCCTCGACCTGGTGGGCCTCCCGCTGAACCGCGGTGCTCCGGTGGTCCAGTGCCCCGGTGTCCCGGTTCTCCGCCCTGCCGCCCCGCCGGTCGGCCCGCGCCGCTAGCCTGACGGCATGTTCGTACTGGAGCTGACGTACACCACCGCCGAGCTGGAGCGGATCGACGAGGCCCTGCCCGCGCACGTGGCGTGGCTGAACGGCCACTACGCGGCCGGCGCCTTCCTGGCCTCGGGCCGCAAGGTGCCGCGCGACGGCGGGGTGATCCTCGCGGTGGGCGAGGACCGGGCGGCGATCGAGGCGCTGGTGGCCACCGACCCGTTCGTCCGGCTGGGCCTGACCGAGTACCGGGTGACGGAGTTCCTGGCCACCGTCACCGCCCCGGCGCTGGAGGCGTACCGCCAGCAACTGCCCGCCTCCTGAACCCCTCCCGAACCCTTCTGAACCGCTTCCGGACTCCCTCCGCGTTCCTCCGGACTCCTCCGCGCTCCTCCGTAGCCCACCCGCGCCCTGCGCGGAATCCCGCTCCCGTGCCCCGGACCCGCCCGTACGGTTCGGGGCACGGTCGTCTTGTGGCTACGATCGGTGAGCGCGGGGCGAGGACGTAACGCGAGTGTTCGTGGAATCGGCGGGAGTGGACGGATGGGACACGCACGGGCCGGGCAGCCGGCGCAGCCCGGAGACCTGGTGGATGTGGCGCGGTTGGTGACGGCGTACTACGCGCTGCGCCCCGATCCGCAGGAGGTGGCGCAGCGGGTCGCGTTCGGGACGTCGGGGCACCGCGGCTCCTCGTTGGACGTGGCGTTCAACGAGGACCACATCGCCGCGACCACGCAGGCGATCTGCGAGTACCGGGCCGAACAGGGCGTCGCGGGCCCGCTGTTCCTCGGCGCGGACACCCACGCGCTGTCCGAGCCGGCCAAGGCGACGGCGTTGGAGGTGTTGGCGGCCAACGGTGTGCGGGTGCTCATCGACGACGCCGACGGGTACACGCCCACGCCGGCGGTCTCGCACGCGATCCTGGCGCACAACCGGCGCAGTCCGCGGGCGTTGGCGGACGGGATCGTGGTGACGCCGTCGCACAATCCGCCGCGTGACGGCGGCTTCAAGTACAACCCGCCCAGTGGGGGGCCGGCGGGGTCGCAGGCCACCGGGTGGATCCAGGACCGCGCGAACGAGCTGATCCGCGAGGGTCTGCGGGGGGTGAAGAGGGTCCCGTACGCGCGGGCGCTGGCCGCGGCCACCACGGAGCGGTACGACTTCCTGGGCTCCTACGTGGAGGACCTGCCGTCGGTGCTGGACCTGGACGCGGTGCGGGCGTCGGGGCTGCGGATCGGCGCGGACCCGCTGGGCGGGGCGTCGGTGGCCTACTGGGGGCGCATCGCGGAGGTGCACCGTCTGGACCTGACCGTGGTCAACCCGGTGACGGATCCGACCTGGCGCTTCATGACGCTGGACTGGGACGGGAAGATCCGCATGGACTGCTCCTCGCCGGCGGCGATGGCGTCCCTGATCGGCCGCAAGGACGAGTACGCGATCGCCACCGGCAACGACGCCGACGCCGACCGGCACGGGATCGTCACGCCCGACGGGGGGCTGATGAACCCCAACCACTACCTGGCGGTGGCGGTCGACTACCTGTACCGCCACCGGGCCGACTGGCCCCGGGACGCGGCGGTCGGCAAGACCCTGGTGTCCTCCTCGATGCTGGACCGGGTCGCCGCCGATCTGGGCCGTGCGCTGACGGAGGTCCCGGTCGGCTTCAAGTGGTTCGTCGACGGCCTGCTGGAGGGTTCGATCGCCTTCGGCGGCGAGGAGAGCGCGGGCGCCTCGTTCCTGCGCCGTGACGGCGGGGTGTGGACCACCGACAAGGACGGCATCCTGCTGGCCCTGCTCGCCGCCGAGATCACCGCGGTCACCGGCGCCACCCCCAGCGCGTACTACCGCGAACTGACGGAGCGTCACGGCGCTCCGGCCTACGCCCGTGTCGACGCCCCGGCGGATCGCGAGCAGAAGGCGCGTCTGGCGCGTCTGGCGCCGGAGCAGGTCACGGCGGGCGAGCTGGCGGGGGAGAAGATCACCGCGGTGCTCTCCCACGCGCCGGGCAACGGGGCGGCCATCGGCGGTCTCAAGGTGTGCACGGACAACGCCTGGTTCGCGGCCCGCCCGTCGGGCACGGAGGACGTGTACAAGATCTACGCCGAGTCGTTCCTGGGCACCGAGCACCTGGGCCGGGTGCAGGAGGAGGCCCGCGCCCTGGTCGGCGAGGTCCTCGGCGGCTGAGCCGCCCGGCTTCGGGCGTCGGCCCCGGCGGCGGCCCCGGACACGGTCCCGGCGCTCAGGCCGGGACCGCGTCCGGGGCCGCCTCCGTACGCGGACGGCCGCCGGACGGCCGCCCGTCCGATCTGTGGAATGCTCCCGCACATGACGACGAAGAAGATCGAACTGCATGTGCACCTGGAGGGGTCGATCCAGCCGCGGACGCTGCTGGAGATCGCCCGGCGCAACCACGAGCCACTTCCCGTCGACACGGTCGAAGGCCTGGCCGAGCTCTACCGGTTCACCGATTTCCGTCACTTCATCGAGGTGTGGGTGATGACGACCAACTGCCTGCGCACCGCCGACGACTTCCGCCAGGTGGTCGTCGACTACGCACGGCAGGCGGCCGGCCAGGGCGCGGTCTACCTGGAGGGCATCTTCTCCCCCGCGGAGCGCGTGGAGGCGGACGGGATCGGCTGGGACGAGATCTTCGCGGGCTACTGCGAAGGCGCCGTCGAGGCCGAGGAGCGCTTCGGCGTGACCGTGCGGCTGACCCCGGACCTCTACCGCGGGTGCCCCGTGGACCTGGCCGAGGAGTGCGCACGGGTCGCGGTCCGCTACCGGGACCGCGGTGTGGTCGGCCTGGGCATCGGCGGCGACGAGCGGCGCGGTCCGCTCGCGCCCTACGGCAAGGCCGTGCGGATCGCCCAGGACGGCGGACTCGCGTTCGTGCCGCACGCGGGGGAGACCGCCGGCCCGGAGTCGATCCGGGAGGCCCTCGACCTCGGCGCGGTCAGACTGCGCCACGGCATCCGGGCCGTGGAGGACCCGCAGCTGCTGGCCGAGATCGTCGACCGGAGCGTGGTGCTCGACGTGTGCCCGACCTCCAACGTACGGACCGGTGTCGTCCGCGACCTCTCCGAGCACCCGCTGCCGCGGCTGCGCGAAGCCGGCGCGCTGTGCTCGATCAACACCGACGACCCGGCCATGTTCGGCACCGACCTCAACCGTGAGCACGACGTGGCGGCCGGCCTCGGGCTCGACGCCTCCGCCGCCTACGCCGCCGGTCTGGCCGGCGCGCTCTGCGACGACGCCGTCCGCGCCCGCCTGCTTCCCTGACGGCGCGCCCGGTCGTCCGCTCGCCCGCCCGGCCGTCCGCCCGTCCGGGCCCGTGAGTGGTTCGGGGGCCGGTGGGGTGGTTCAGGTGCGGGCGGGGGTGGGCGGCGTGGCGGTGGCCTCGGCGGGGGAGCGCTGGTCGCGGGTGGTGGCCGCGGCGGTGGCGCAGGCCACGAGGGCGAGTACGGCCGCGGCCAGCGGGAACCAGCGGGTGCCCAGGACCGTGATGGCGGCTGATCCGGCGAGGCCTCCGGCGGCCGTGCCGAGGTAGAGGGCGCTGCTGTTGAGGGAGATCAGCAGGGGTGCGTTCGCGGGGTCGATCGAGGCCAGCCGGTGGGGCAGGGCGACGGAGACGGCCCATCCGGCCAGGGGGACGACGGCCGCGTACGCCAGCGCTCCGGGCATGCTGCGCCCCAGCCAGGGCAGGGCGGTGAAGGCGCAGGCGGCGACGGCGGAGCCGGTCAGCAGGACGGCCCGCACCCCGGCGCGGTCGACCAGGCGTCCGCCCAGCCAGCTGCCGGCGACGGAGAGCACGCCCGCGGTGAGCAGGATGAGGCTCAGCTTGTCGGCGTCGCCGCCGGTGGCGCCGTGCACGGCGGTGGCGAGGTAGATGTAGACGCTCTGGAAGGCGAGGAAGAAGGTGAGGGTGGTGGCGGCGGCGCCGAGGACGCGGCGTGAGGCGAGCGGGGCCAGCCGGGCGGCGAGGGTGGGGGCGGCGGTGGGAGCGGGCAGGTCGCGCAGCAGGAGCGCGAGTCCGGCGAGTGCGGCCAGGCCGAGGACGGTGACCAGCCACATGGTCAGGCGCCAGTCGGTGCGTCCCACCCAGGTGCCCAGCGGCACGCCCAGCGCGGTGGCCACCGTCATGCCGCCCAGCACGGTGGCCAGGGCCCGGCCGCGCCGCTCGGGGGCGACCAGGGTGGTGGCCACGGCGTTGGCGGTGGGGGTGTAGAGGGCGGCGCCGGCGGCGGCGAGCACCCGGGTGGCCAGCAGCAGGGGGTAGGTGGGGGCGAGGGCGCTGAGGGCGTTGGCGGCGCTGAACAGGGCGAGCGCGGTCAGCAGCAGGCGCCGGCGCGGCCAGCGGGCGGTGGCGGCGGCCAGTGGCGGGGCCAGCACGGCGTAGCCGAGAGCGAAGACGGTGACGAGCTGGCCGGCGGCGCCCACCGACACGTGCAGGTCGGCGGCGATGGGTCCGAGGATGCCGGCGACCACCATCGAGTCGGTGCCCATGGCGAAGGTGCCGAGGGCGAGCAGGAGCAGGCGTACGGGCACGGAGAGCCCCCCGGGTCAATTGTTGGACGAACATGCAACGGTTTGACGCTCGCCAAACAATCGGGGATTGGTGGATAATTGTCAAACCATTCCTGCTGTCGCCCGCGCCCGTGCGGGACCCCGAGGACCGGAGCCCCACCCATGACCGACGACGAGCGGCTGCCCCAGCCCCCCACCGCCGACATCGACCTCGTCACGGTCCTGCACGCCCTCGGCGACCCCGTGCGCATGCGCCTGCTGCTCAGCTACGCCGACGGCGCCGAACACTCCTGCGGCCCCCGCGACCTGGGCCTGGACCACCTCCACAAGTCGACCGTCTCCCACCACATGCGCGTCCTGCGCGAAGCCGGTGTCACCACCACCCGCGTCGCCGGCCGCAACCGCTTCGTCAGCCTTCGCCGCACCGACCTCGACGCCCGCTTCCCGGGGCTGCTCGACGCCCTCCTCGCCTCCGCCCCGCGGCCGACGGCGGTGGCGGCCGCCGACGCCTGAGGGCGCCCCGTCCCCGCGGTCGCCGGGCCACCCGGGAACAGACCGGTGCCGCCGTCGTGACAGCCTGGTCCGGTGGAGGACCTCATCGCTACCCAGACACCGCACCGCCGCCTGCTCGACCCTGACGAGGCGATCGCGGAACTCGAACGCGCCGTACCCGGCTTCGACGCACTGCGCCTCGCGGCGCCCGCGACCTTCGACTGGCCGGCCCTCGAGGCCGCGCTGGGCTCCCCGGTGCCCGCCGACTACCAGCGCCTCTGCGAGCTCTACCCCCCGTTCGTGCTCGGCGACTTCCTCTCCGTCCACCACCCGACGGCCGGCCGCGAGCGGGAGTGGCCGCAGTGGCTCCAGGACGATCTGGAGACTGTGGCGGAGTGGTGCGAGGACAGCGACCCCGTCATCCCGCTGCGCCCGTACCCGAGCCCGGGCGGCTTCCTCCCGTGGGGCGGTTCGAACCAGGGCGACGTGTTCCTGTGGAGCACCAGCCCGGCGGGCCCGCAGGAGTGGACGGTCACGGTCGCCTCGCGCAGCGGAGCCTGGTGGCACTACGGCGGCGGCCTGGTGCAGTTCCTGGCCGACCTGACCAGCGAAGCCGTCCAACCCTGGGGCCTGCCCAGGGTCCGGCCCCAGTCCCGTCCGTGGTGACGACGGCGATCGGACGCCGCGACGTAGCCGCCCGGCGGGAGTGGTGGCCGATCACGCCCGTGCCGCACCGGCCCGACAGCACCCTCGGCGCCTCAGCGCCCCCACCAGCCGCGTAAGGTGCAGGACGCACCGCGGACACACGGAAAAGGGGGACGGTCCATGCCGATCAGGGGCGTGCTCTTCGACATCGACGACACCTTGTTCGACTACACCCACTCGGAAGAGGCGGGCATCCTCGCCCACCTGCGAGACGTCGGCCTGCTGGAACGGTTCCCCAGCCCCCGGGCCGCCCTGGACCTGTGGCGCGCCGTCATGGAGCACAGCTACGCCCGCTACCTCGCCCGGGAACTCACCCTGCGCGGCCAGCAGTGCGAACGCACCCGCCGCTTCCTCGCCCACCTCGGCCAGGACGGCGCCGAACACCTCACCGACGACCAGGCCACCGCCTGGTTCGCCGGCTACGCCGCCCACCGCGACGCCGCCTGGCGCGCCTTCCCCGACGCCGAACCCACCCTGCGCCGCCTCGCCCCCCACTACCGCCTGGGCATCGTCTCGAACTCCGACACCGACCACCAGCGCCGCAAACTGCGCGCCATCGGCCTGCTGGGGCACGTCGGCGACGTCATCGTCTGCTCCGACCAGCACGGCGAGGCCAAACCCGCCCCCAGCATCTTCCACGCCGCCTGCATCGCCCTGGGCCTGCCCCCGCACGAAGTCGCCTACGTCGGCGACAACTACACCGTCGACGCCCAAGGCGCCCACGCGGCCGGCCTCCACGCCTTCTGGCTCGACCGCGCCGCCACCACCACCCCGGTCGCCGAAGGCATCCACGTGCTCCACACCCTCCACCCCCTCGCCCCCGCCCTCGCCGCCCTCCCCGCCCCCTGACCTCCGGCACCCCTCGGCCCGCACGGGCCCCGGGGGTTCAGGATGCCGCGTCGGACCGGTGCGTACGCCAGAGCGACCTGAGGGCTTCGAGCTCGGCGCGGGGGAAGTGTTCGCCCCACTTGCCGCGATATCCGCTCTCGCCGTACCTCGTGGCGACTTCGTCGAAGCAACGGATCACTGCTCGCGCCACGGCGTCGACGAACTGGGCACGTGTCTCGGCTGGCAGCCTTGCCGACACAGCCAGGGCGCTCGCTGACAATCCACACCGGGGATCAAGTTCAGAGAGCGTTGACAAGGGCCGCGCCCCATCGCGTTGTGGGGCTTCTCGGCGGTGGCCCCTGCACGAAAGGTCGGTGGCGTCGACTTCCTGTGCGGGGGAGTGCCGTTGACCTCGGCTGGCTTGGCGGCGGGTGTTCCCCCGTGGGGCCGGAGCGCGGGGGAAGTCGGCCGGGCCGACTTCTGGTGCGCGGGGCTTGCCGGCCCCGGGGGACGGCGGGCAGGGGGTCAGGAGGGTGGGGTGTCGGCGCCGAAGAGGGTGCGGCAGGTGGGGGTGAGGCCGGTGACGGTGACGGGGGCGGGCGGGCCCTGCCAGTGGTCGCGGGACAGGCGCAGGCGCTGGGACTCCACCACCCGGCCGTCGAGGACGTCGAGGGTGATGCCGTCGTCGTGGTAGCCGAGCTTGCGGGAGACCGCGAGGGAGGAGTGGTTGTCGGTGAAGGACACCGACGTCGCCGAGCGGGCGCCCAGCTCGGCGAACGCCAGGTGGAGCATCGCCGCGCGCATCTCGGTGCCCAGCCCACGGCCCTGGTGCTCCAGGCCCACCCATGAACCGGAGGTGATCTCGCGCCGCACCGCGAACTCCTGGGCCCGCATGTCCTGCACGCCCACCGGCCGCCCCTCGTGGAAGGCCACCAGGTCCAGCGCCCAGTGCTGCGCCGTCCAGCGCCCCATCCGCCGCCAGTGCATCTGCAGGACGTGCCGGGCCCGTTCGGCGGGCGCCAGCTCGCCCCACGGGGTGAGGAAGGGGCGCTGGCCGGGCGCGTGGACCCCGCGCGCGGCGAGGTCGGCGACCTCGGACAGCTCGTCCTCGCGGGGAAGGTGCAGCTCCAGGCGCGGCGTGGTGACGCGCAGGCCCTTCAACGGCCAGTGGTCGGTGATCATCGGCCCAGTGTGCCGGGAGCCGGCGCCGCCCGCACCCCGGTTTTCGCGCCCGCGCCGGGGCACGGCAGTGCCGGGGCTAGGGTGGGGACCATGGTTGCCCCTTCCGCAGCACAAGCGGCCGACAGCGCCCGGGAGTTCGTCAGCGCCCCCGCCCTGATCCTGCGCTCCCTCGCCTCGCACCCCGAACGGCTCGCCATCACCTCCGCCGACGGCGACGGGATCACCGCCGGCGACTTCGCCGCCACCGCCTACCGCCTCGCCCACGAGCTCCTGGCCCGCGGTGCCGGTCGCGGCAGCACCGTCACCCTGCTCACCGGCAACACCCCCGAGGCCCTCGCGGCCCGCTACGCGGCCGGTCTGGCCGGGGCCCGGGTGGTCAACCTGTACGACGGGATGAGCGCCCCCGTGCTGGCCGAGATCGTGGCCAGCGTGGACACCACCGTGCTCCTCGTCGACGCCGAACGGTACGCGGGCGCCGCCGAGTTGCTGCCGCTGATCGACGTTCCGACGGTCCTCACCCTCGGCCCCGGCCCCGACACCACCGGGGGCACCGGGGGCATCGGGAGCATCGGGGAGGACGCCATCGCCGCCAGCGCCGTCCACCTCGCCACCGACCCGGCCGTGGCCCTCGGCCCCGGCGACGACCTCGGCATCCGCCACACCGGCGGCACCACCGGCATCCCCAAGGGCATCCTCAGCCTCCACGGCCCCTACCGCAGCGCCTTCGACTTCCCCGCCTTCTCCGACGCCCGCCCCACCGACGAGAAGCCCCGGCTGCTCGCCGCCACCCCCCTCGCCCATCTCGCCGGCGTCCTCGCCGACCTGACCCTGCACCACGGCGGCTCCGTCGTCCTCCAGCGCGGCTTCGAGCCCGGCGAGGTCCTCGCCGCGATCGAGCGCGAACGCATCACCGACCTGTTCGTCCTGCCCCCGCTGCTGTACCGGCTGCTCGACCACCCGGCCCTGGTCCGCACCGACCTGTCCGGCCTGCGCCGCCTCTCCTACGGCGGCTGCGCGGCCTCCCCGGCCCGCGTCCGCGAGGCCCTCAAGGCGTTCGGGCCCGTCCTGGTCAGCGGCTACGGCATGTCCGAGGCGCAGAACATCGCCGTCCTGGGCCCGCACGAGCACGACCGTACCGGCCTCGGCGGCCAGCTGTCGGTGGGCCGCCCCCTGCCGGGCGTCCAGGTGCAGATCCGGGCCGCCGACGGCACCGTGCTGCCCGCCGGCGAGCAGGGCGAGATCCACGTCCGCTCCGCCACCCTGATGGCCGGCTACTGGAAGCAGCCCGAGCTCACCGCCCAGGTCCTGCGGGAGGGTTGGCTGGACACCGGCGACATCGGCTACCTCGATGCCGACGGCTACCTCTATCTCGCCGACCGCCTCAAGGACCTGATCATCGTCGTCGGCGGCCACGTCTACCCCACCGAGGTCGAGGAACTCCTCCTCACCCACCCGGCCATCGCCCAGTGCGCCGTCTACGGCGTCCGCGACGACCAGCAGGCCGAACACGTCCACGTCGCCGTCGTCCCCGCCCCCGGCCAGCGGCCCGACCTGGAGGACGTCCGCGCCTTCGTCACCGCCAACAAGGGCCGCCTCTACGCCCCCGAAGCCCTCCACCTGGTCGACGCCATCCCGCTCACCTCCGTCGGCAAGCCCGACAAGAAGCGCCTGCGCCAGGACGCCGCATCCCGCTGACGCCCGCCCGGCTCGCCCGGCTGTCGGACGGTTCGCCTACAGTACGAGCCGTCCGGGCAGGCCGGGCAGGCCGGGCAGTTGGGCAGTCGGGGCAGCGGATGCAGGATGGCGAGGCGGGACACATGGCAGGAGCGGCGTTCGAGCGGCTGCGGGCGATCATGGGCGAGCCCGCCTACACCCCCGCACAGGTCCCCTGGGAACTCGCCCCCGCCGAACTCGGCGTCCAACTGCCCTCCGACTACCGGGCGTTCATCGATCTCTACGGGGCGGTGAACCTCAACGGCGAGTGGGGCCTCACCGCCCCGGTCCGCACCCGCCCCGACGGCACACCCGACGGCTTCGCCGACTGGCGCACCCGGAGCGACGGGGAGCTGCGCGAACTCGTCCACGGCGAGGACGAGTTCTGGGACCAGGACCACACCCCGGTCTTCCCCGACCCCGGCGGCCTGCTCTCCTGGGCCGTCAACAGCAACCACGCCCACTGCTGCTGGCTGACCACCGGCCCCGACCCGGACCGGTGGCCGGTGGCGGTCTTCGACTGCGGCGGCCTCAACGGCGCACTGGACGTCCACGAAGGCGGCTTCGCCCAGTTCGTCACCACCGTCCTCACCGGTGGCTACGCCCACCAGGACGAACTGCTGGTCACCCCCACCCCCGGAGGATGGCAGCCGCCACGCCCGCCGTGGACGCCCGGGCACGACTGGGACGGCACGAACTGGGGCGCGCGCTACGGCGTCGAGGGCTGGACGGCCGAACGGTGGAGCGACCGTACCGCCGCGCTCACCATGCCCTGGCGCCGGAACTGACCCATCGTCAGAACGGTTTGCCCGTAGCAGGATCGCCCGCCATACGCGACCACCCACCGGGCCGGCGCCACCGTCGTGGCCGCCTGCTTGCGCAGTGCCACCACCCTGGCCCGACGGCACGCTGCGTCCGGCACTGGGGGAGCTGTTGGGTGCGGGCGTGGTGACAGCGGCGCTGCGGGAGCCGGGGCGAGGCAGTCCCCTTCCCATCGGCGGCCCGTCGTTCAGCTCGAACGAATGCCCTAGTCTCGGCGGATGACGCTCTACTTCGACCCGGTGGCTGTCCTCGGCAACGACCGCGATGCCTTTCGGGGCCGTTGGGAAGACCGACTGTGGCTCAACGTCCCCGGGCCCTTCTACGGCGGGGAGACTGACACCTGCTGGACGGGACGGCTCTCGGCGCCCGCCCACGTCCTCTACGGAGGCGAGTACCTCAGCGAGTACGTCTATCGCCAGCCCCGAACGCCTGCGGACACCGCGCTGCTGGTCGAGGCGGCAGGCAGCGACCCGTTCCTCGGGTACGGCTGTGACGGCGACTCCCGATGGACACCGGAAACGGTCCGGGAGTGGTGGCGTAATCGCGGCCAGGTCGTGCAATACCTGTCCGATCAGCGGAGCAAGTGGGATGAGAGCGATGCCCGGGCAGACCAGGGCATAGCCGCTGCCGTTCGCGACTTCGAGCGCTACATCGCCGGTGATCTGGCAACTGACCTGCGGATCTACCTCTACTGGCTGGAGGAGCGGCAGTCCCCCACCCCCGTTGACCGGTTGCCCGAGCTGTAGCGTCACGCGGCGAGTGCGTGGGCCCGCTGGGACCAAGCTGGATCCCGGTGGCGGTCGTCGGACGCCTCCAAGGCGGCGGGGAAGTAGTCGAGCAGGGCGTGCCGCAGCCGCTGCGTGATGCGGGTGCGTTCCCAGATCAGGGTCTTGTGCGCGCGTCACGACCTTGATTCCCTGGGCGTCGGCGCTGTCGCCGGAGATGAGGCCCACCTGCCGGCGGCTACCAGGCACCGATCCTGTCGGATGGAGCCTCGGTAGGTCATGTCGGGGAAGGTGGTACGGGTGCGTGTCGAGGCGGAAGTTGACGCACAGTGGTCTCGCGGAGGATGTGGAGGTCGCGGTCGAGCTGGACGCCAGTGCCGTGGTGCCGGTGTTGGTCGAGGGGGGTGTTCACCGCGCTCTCGTGAGCACGGCCGGTCCGGCCACCGGTTGCTCGGCGGCGCCTGCGCGGGAAGTCGGCGGGGCCGACTTCCGGTGCGCGGGCTGCCTGGGTTGGGGCTCCAGCGCCCGGCGCTCATGGGCGGGTGAAGGCGGTGATGTCCGGGAGTGGTGGGTGGTAGCCGTGGGTGGTGTCCACGTGCAGGTGGGGTACGGGCAGGGACAGTGGGGTGAAGTCGTCGATCAGGTTGCCCGGGCCGGTCGGGGCGGCGAGCAGGGCGTGATCGGCGTGGGCGGCGCGGTGGGCGCCGGTGGCCAGGCGTTCGGCGATGCGGCGCCGGGCCAGGGCGGGGGCCACCCGGCAGTGCACGATGCGCAGGTCGGTGCGGGTGGCGAGCGGGGCCAGGCCGGTGCGCCAGAGGCGGTCCTGGTAGGCGGCCTCGGCGACCACGCTGATCCCGGCGTCCACCAGTACGCCCAGGACGTCGAAGAACGCGTCGCGCACCGCCAGGTCGGGTTCGGGCGTACGGGTGCCCGCGTGCAGCAGGCCCTCCTTGAACTCGTCGCGGACGACCGCCGGGCAGCCGACGGCCCGGGCCAGGGCGTGCGCCAGCGTCGTCTTGCCGCTGCCCGGCCCGCCGCTCACCACGATCAGCAACGCCTGCCTCCCGTCCAACCCGCTCGCCGGTCAAGCCCGTTGGGACTTCGTACCCGAAACCTCCGGCGCCCGGCGATCGTTGGGACCGGTGGGCGGACCGACGGACCGGCCCGACCCGCCCGGGCGGCGTCTCGACGGCGCGCGGGCCCGTACGAAACGGAGGGGACCATCATGACCCAGCCAGGGGACGCGGTGCGCGGCGGCAGCCCGGACTCGGCGGTCGACCGGGTGGCCGACTTCTACGGCGCCTACATCGACGCCGTCTCCGACGGCACCGACGACCTGTCGGACGGCCTGCGCGCCCACTACCTCACCGAGGACTTCCGTCAGCGCCTGGCGGCGTGGGAGGAGGCCAACCACGCCGACGGCGTGCTGCGTGCCCAGGACGTGCCCACGGCCTGGGAGGTGCGCTACCACGACTCGGGCGCCGGGCACCTGTTCACCACGGTCACGCTCACCTGGGGCACCGGCCCCGACGCCGGGCACACCCGGCTGGCGGTGCAGAGCGACCTGAGCACCAAGCTGATCTCGGACATCGAGGACGCCCCCGCCGGAGGCCAGTAGGGGGAGGCTGCCGCGGGTTCAGGCCAGGGCGGCGGTCAGTCGTGCGGGCAGGGTGTCGTAGGGGCGGCACTCGACCACCGGCAGGTCGGCGGCGCGGGCCCGGTCGGCGAGCCAGTGGGAGTAGCGGGCGCTGACGTCGGCGCGGGCGTCCTGGGGTCCGGCGTCGGGTTCGCGGTGGGCGTAGTTGGCGTTGATGCGCCGCGGGTCGCCCTCGTGGAGGAAGACGGCGCGCAGGCGCCGGCCGAGGGCGGCGGCCTCGGCGGCGGCCCGTACGGCGGCCGCGGGGGTGAGGTAGTCGCCCTCGACGACGGCCGGCACGTCCACGCTCAGGCGGTTGCGCACGACGCCGAGCAGTGCTTCGTCCAGGGCGTGGGCGGTGGCGATCTGCAGTTCCAGGACGCGGTCGGCGCCCAGTTCCCGCTCGGGGTCGCGGTAGGGGGCGAAGTGGTGCAGCGCGGGGTGGGTGGCGGGGGTGGTGGCGGCCTGCAGGGCGGCGACGACGTCGTCGAACTCGACCGTGAACGCGCCGTGCTCGGCGGCCAGGCGCTCGGCGGCGCGGCTCTTGCCGAGGCCGGAGGCGCCGCCGATCAGCAGGACGTCCCAGGGACGGTGGTCGGTGTGCATACCGTCACATTAGAGGAGGGCGGTAATCGTTTTCGGGTGCCGGTGGACTCTATGGAGTGGGGAAGGCGGGACGCCCGGTGAGCGGCGCCCCGCGGCCAGGCCCCCGGCGCCCGGAAGCCGGCCCACGGTCTGGTCCCGGTGCCGCCGCCCGCGTGCCCGTACTCGCTACGGGCACGCGGGCGACGGCCAACGGGTCCGGCGACCCGGGCGGGGGCGACGGGGCCGACGGGGCCCGTCAGGGCCGCTCGCGGGTGGCGGCGCGGCGCACCGCCCACGGCAGGGCGAACCAGAGGGTGGCGAAGATCAGCGCGATGACGGCGGTGATGGCGACGGCGGGCGCAGGGCCGAGGACGACGTCCAGCACCAGCAGCACGGCGCCGGTCAGGGCGCTGGCGAGCAGCAGCAGGCCGTACTGGGCGATGCGGGCGGAGACGTCGACGATGCGGGCCTTGCCGGGGTGGCGGTAGAGGCCGCGGTGCAGGGCGACGGGGGTGGCCAGGACGGCGGCGGCGACGACGGTCAGCAGCAGGGTGGTGACGTAGATGTCCTGCTGGGCGTCGGAGAGTTCGGAGAAGCGCGGGGTGAAGGCGACGCCGAGCAGGAACGCGAAGACGATCTGGACGCCGGTCTGCAGCACCCGTAGTTCCTGGAGCAGTTCGACCAGGCGTCGGTCGGCCCGTACGGCCGGGTTCTCCCAGCCCGGCGGCGGGGGTGAGGACTCGTCGGGGCGGCCGGGGTCGGGGTCGGGGCCGGGCGAGGGAGGGGTGCTCATGCGTCACATTGTGCGCGGCCGGCGCCCGTGGCCGGGACCGTCGTCAGGGTCAGGGTCAGGGTCGGGGTCGGGACCGGAGTCGGGGTCGGAGCCCGGGCCGGGGTCGGGAGCAGCCGGAAGGGTCGTGCCGGGCCCCGGCGTTCCGGGGGCGTCCAGGCGCCGGTGCCAGGCGGTGAGCAGGGCCTGGAGGGCGGCGGCCTCCTCGGGGGCGAGGTGGGCGAGCAGGCGGTGCTCGTTGCGCAGGTGGGCGGTGAACGCCTCGTCGATCAGGCGCACCCCGGCGTCGGTGAGGGCGACCACGCGCCCGCGCCGGTCGTCCTCGGCGGGGCGGCGGGTGACCAGGCCGGCGCGTTCCAGGCGGTCGATCCGCTTGGTCATCGCGCCCGTGGTGACCATGGTGTGGGCGGCGAGCTCCCCGGGGGCGCGCTCGTAGGGGGTGCCGGCGCGGCGCAGCGCGGCGAGCACGTCGAACTCGCCCTCGCTCAGCCCGTAGCGCTGGAAGACGAGGGTGAGTTCGGCGGTGAGGCGGTCGGCGAGGCGGTGCAGGCGCCCGATCACGGCCAGCGGGGAGACGTCGAGGTCGGGGCGTTCGCGGTGCCACTGGGCCTGGATGAGGGCGACGTGGTCGGCGTGATCGGTGTGATCAGCGTGGTCCGTGGGGTCCATGGGCCCATCCTACCTCCAGTAGCTTCCAAGGAAGCTATATTGTCTTCCATGGAAGCCAATGCCCGGTGGGTCCTGCTGACCGCCCTCGCCCCCCTCGCCTGGGGCACCAACTACTGGGTCACCCGTGCCTACCTGCCCGCCGACCAGCCCCTGTGGGGCGCCGCCCTGCGCGCCCTGCCCGCCGGACTGCTGCTGCTCGCCCTCGCCCGCCGTCGCCCCCGCGGCCCCTGGTGGTGGCGCAGCGCCGTGCTCGGCCTGCTCAACACCGCGGTCTTCTTCGTCCTGCTCTACCTCGCCTCCCAGTTGCTGCCCACCAGCACCGCCGCCACCGTCATGGCCGCCTCCCCGCTGGCCATGCTGCTCACCGCCCGGGTGCTGGCCGGCCAGCACCCGCACCGCGCCCACCTGGCCGGGGCGATGATCGGCCTGGGCGGGGTGGCGCTCACCGTCCTCGGCGGCGACGGGATGCCCGACGGGAGGGGGTTGGCGGCCTCGGCGGGCGCGATGCTGGTCTCCTGCGTCGGCTACGTCCTGGCCGCCCGCTGGCGGGAGGGCGCCGACCCGCTGGCCGCCACCGCCTGGCAGCTGACGGCCGGCGGCCTGCTGCTGCTCCCTCCGGCCGTCCTCGCCGAGGGCGCCCCGCCGGCGCTCTCGGCTCGTACCCTGCTGGCCTTCGGCTACGTCACGCTGGTGGCCACCGCGCTGGCCTTCGCCTGCTGGTTCGCGGGCCTGCGGCACCTGCCGGCCGGCACCGTCGGCCTGCTCGGACTGCTCAACCCGCTGGCCGGGGTGCTGCTGGGCACCGCGCTGGACGGCGACACACTGGGGCTGCGGCAGGGGGCGGGCCTGGTGCTGGTGGCTGCCGGGATCCTGCTCGGGCGCCCCCGCACCCGCGCGGCCGTGCCGGACACCGGTGCGTCCGCCGACCCCACGGCGCCGACGGCCTCGGCCTCGGGGCCGGGCTTGCGGCGGTGTCGTGGCACGTGATCGGATGGCGGGCAGCATCGCGTGCCGATGGCGGACCGCGCCAGGCATGGAGGTGCGGAACCGAAGGGACCGCCCGCTCGTGGCCTCCCCGTACTCGCGCGGCCGAACGGCCGCTCTCAGTCTCCAACTCTCCCAGGCGCACAACGAGTTGCGCCGCCGCTTGACCAACCTCCGCACGGGCCTGGGCCGCCGGACCATGCCCGATGACTCCCTGGGCGCCCACTGCCTCGCCTTCTGCACAGCCCTGACGAACCATCACCAGGGCGAGGATCAGGGCCTGTTCGCCGCCCTGGTGCGCGAGCGGCCCGACCTCGCCCCCACCGTCGCCAAACTCGCCGAGGACCACGACCTCATCACCCACATCCTCGCCCGGGTCCGCGACCTCGCCGAACAGGCCGTACGGGCTGCGGACCTGGAGGCCGTCGGGCGCGAACTCGACGGCCTCGCCGCCATCATGGAGTCGCACTTCGCCTACGAGGAACGCGCCATCGGCGCCGCTCTGGACGCCGCCCTGGACACCGGAGTCGGCGGCCGCGAGGACTGGTCGGGGCCGGTCCTGCGCTTCCGCGCACCGTAAAACCCCTCGCCGACGCGAGTCCGCCCTCCCTAGACTCGCCCCGCAGCCGCGCCTCGAATGCGCGGCCGACCGTGACGACAGCAATCGGAGAGGGGGCGGGACGGCCATGCCGAAGCACAGCGCCGCCGCTCCCTCTCCCGCCTCGCGGTACGAGGTGATCCTGGTGTCCTCGCCCTTCCGGTGCCCGCTGCGCGGCCGGCACCGGAACAGTGCCGTCACCGTCTGAGAACGCCGCCCGTAGAAACTTGTCAAGGGCCCATTCTCGTCAATGATCTGACGGAATGTCAGAACTCAGCGACAGCACTGTGCCAATCGCGCTTCCACCCGTAGCACCGCCTCGAAAGGCACCGGGCCATGCGCACCCACACCACCACCACTATCGGCACCGCCGCGATCGCCGCCGTCCGCAACCTCGGCATCCTCGCCCATGTCGACGCCGGCAAGACCACCCTCACCGAACGGATCCTCTACCTCACCGGTACCACCCACAAGCGCGGCGAGGTCCACAACGGCACCACCGTCACCGACTTCGACCCCCAGGAACGCGACCGCGGCATCACGATCTTCGCCGCCGCCGTCAGCTGCGCCTGGGCCGGGCACCGGATCAACCTCATCGACACCCCCGGCCACGTCGACTTCGCCGACGAGGTCGAACGGAGCCTGCGCGTCCTGGACGGCGCCGTCGCCGTCTTCGACGCCGTCGCGGGCGTCGAGCCGCAGAGCGAATCCGTGTGGCGCCAGGCCGAACGCCACGGCGTGCCCCGGATCGCCTTCGTCAACAAGCTCGACCGCGCCGGAGCCGACCTCGACGCCGCCGTCGCCTCCATCCGCGAACGCCTGCACCCCCACCCGCTCGCCGTCCACCTGCCCATCGGCACCGAGGAGGCCTTCACCGGCCTCGTCGACCTCGTCCGCCTGCGTGCCCTCACCTGGGACGCGGACGGCACCCTGACGGAGGGCCCCGTCCCCGACCACCTCGCGGCCGAGACCGCCGCCCGCCGCCGCACTCTGGAGGAAGCCGTGGCCGAACTCGACCCCCGGGCCCTGGAGGAGTTCTGCACCCACGCCACCCTCGGCACCGACACCCTCACCACCGCCCTGCGCGACCTCACCCGCACCGGCGATGCCGTGGTCGTCCTGGCCGGCTCCGCCTACCGCAACCGCGGTGTCGAACCCCTCCTGGACGCCGCCCTCGCCTACCTGCCCTCACCCCTGGACACCCCGCCCGTGACCGCCGCCGACGGCTCCCAACAGCGCCTCCCCGACCCGGGGCAGCCCGTCACCGCCCTCGCGTTCAAGGTCACCACCGCGCCCACCGGCCGCCTCACCTACCTGCGCCTGTACGCCGGCACCCTGCACAAGGGCGCCACCCTGCTCGACGCCGCCACCGGCCGCACCGAACGCATCGCCCGCATCCTGCGCGTCCAGGCCGACCACCACACCGAGACCGACCACGCCCTGGCCGGCGACATCGTCGCCGTCATCGGCCCCAAGCACACCCGCGTCGGCGCGACCCTGTGCGACCCCGACCACCCGATCCTCCTGGAGGCACCCGTGAGCGCCGAACCCGTCGTCACCGTCGCCGTCGAGGCCCGCCGCAGCGCCGACACCGACAAGCTCACCGCCGCCCTGGCCCGCCTCACCGACGAGGACCCCTCGCTGCGCCTGGCCACCGACCCCGAAACCGGCCAACGCACCCTGTCCGGCCTGGGCGAACTGCACCTGGAGGTCGCCGTGGAGAAGGTACGCCGCGACGCCGGCGTCGAGGCCGTCGCCGGCCGCCCCCGTGTCGCGCTGCGCGAGACGCTGGTCGAAGGCGTCACCGGCTTCACCCACCGGCACGCCAAACAGGACGGCGGGTCCGGCCAGTTCGCCCACATCGTCCTCGACCTGGCCCCCGCCGACGAGGCCTTCGCCTTCACCTCCACCGTCACCGGCGGGCGCGTCCCGCGCGAGTACGTCCAGGCCGTGGAGGCCGGCTGCCGCGACGCCCTCTCCGAGGGCCCGCTCGGCGGCCACCCGGTCACCGGCGTCGCGGTCACGCTCACCGACGGGCTCACCCACCCCAAGGACTCCTCCGAGCTCGCCTTCCGTACCGCCGCCCGCCAGGGCCTGCGCGAGGCGCTGCGCGCATCCCGGCTCCACCTGCTCGAACCCCTCGCGCAGGTGAGCGTCACCGTGCCCGAGGACGCGCTCGGCACCGTCCTGGGCGACCTCGCCGCCCGCCGCGCCACCGTTCAGGGCACCCGGCCCGGCCCGGGCGGCACCGCCCAGGTCGACGCCCTCGTACCGCTGGCCGAACTCTTCGGCTACGCGGGCCGGCTGCGCAGCCGTACCCAGGGGCGCGGCACCTTCACCACCCGGCCGGCCGGCTACGCCCCGGCGCCCGCAGCGGCTTCGGCGCCCGCGGCCCCCACGGTTCCCGCGGCCCCCGCGGCCGGCCGGGCGGCCCGCTGAGGCGCGGCCCGGCCCTCCCCGTCCGGGGGAGGGCCGGGCCCTGCCTCCCGAGAAAACCGCTGGTCCGCCGTCGCCGTACGGTGGTAGAACTCCCGGGTGCACAAGAACCCGGACTTCCCCGACCTGCTGCGTCTGATCGACGACCGCTCCGCCGCCTTCCGCGCCGCGATCGCCGCCGCCCCCGACCTCGACGCCAAGGTCCCCAGCTGCCCCGAGTGGACGCTCCACGACCTGGCCCGGCACCTGGGCAGCGGAGACCGCTTCTGGGCCGCGATCGTCGCCGCCGGCCCCGCCGACGGGCCCCCCGCCGAGGCCGTCGCCGCTCGCGCCGCCATCGTCGCACCCCGCGAGCGCGAGGCCCTGACGGCCTGGCTGGCCGACTCCACCCAGCAGCTGCTGGACACCCTGCGCGCCGTCGGCGCCGAGGCCGACTGCTGGACGTGGTGGCCCGGCTCGCAGACCCCGCAGAGCGCCGGCGGCGTCGCCCGCCACCGGGTCCAGGAGAGCGCGGTGCACACCTACGACGCCCAACTCGCCAACGGCGCGGCCGAGATGCTGCCCGAGGAGGTCGCGCTCGACGGCGTCGAGGAGTTCCAGTTCACCTGCGTCGCCACCCCCGTCGCCTGGCCGCACACCCCCGCGGTCATCGACTACCACGCCACCGAGGGCCGCTCCTGGCGCCTGCACCTGGGCGCCGACGGCGTCCAGGTCGAGCGCCTGACCGACCACCCGACCGGGGCCGCCGCCACGCCTGCGGATGTCTCCGCCCGTGGCATTGCCTCCGAGCTGGTCCTCTTCTGCTACGGCCGCTTCTCGCTGGACGCCATGAACATCGACGGCGACCGTCAGGTCTTCCAGCAGCTCATCGACTGGGACCCGAGCGCCTGATCGCCGGTCGGCCCGGGGTGGGCGGTGGTCACAGTGTCCCGGCCTGTGCCGCCGCCCACGCCGACGGGAACAGCGGACGCCAGCCCAGGTCCCGGCGGGCGGCCGCGGTCGACACCTGCCCCTCCCACGGGTCGAACTCCGCCTCCGGCGCCGAAGTGCCGGGGTGGGTGCGGTCGTTGAGGACGTGCAGGTCCCAGGCGGTCAGCGGCGCGTCGTCCGACACGTTGTAGGTGCGGCCCTCGATCCCCGGGGTCACCACCGCCCGCCACAGCGCCTGCGCCACGTCCGCGTGGTGCACCACCGCCAGCCGCTGGTGGGCCGGCCAGGACGCGGCCCAGTGCAGCGACTGCGCCAGGTGCGGATCGCCCTCCCCGTACACGAACGCCAACCTGGCCACCACCAGCGGCAGTTCGTCCGCCAGCTCGCGCAGTCCCGCCTCGGCCTGCGCCTTGGACTGCGCGTACACCCCCCACGCCGGGTCGGGCGCCAACCGGTCCTCCTCCACGGCCGGGCGGCCCAGTCCCCGCCCGTACACCAGGTTGGTGCTGGTGTGCACGAACCTCGCCACCCCGGCCTTCGCGGCCTCCCGGCCCAGCGCGATCGCCGCGTCCCGGTTGACCGCCCACGCCTGCTCGTCCGGCACCCCGCGCAGCGCCGCCGCCACGTTCAGCACCACGTCGACGTCCGCCAACGCCCGCGCCCGGTCGGCGGGTTCGCACACGTCCCCGACCACCGTCTCCACCCCGTCCAGCTCCAGCCCCACCGCCTGCGCCTTGGCCGCGTCCCGCACCAGCACCCGCACCGAGCCACCCTCGGCCCCGGCCCACCGCGCCAGGCGCGGCACCAGACGCTGCCCCACCGAACCGGTCGCCCCCGTCACCAGGATCTTCGTCATGCTTGCTTCCCCTCACAGGAGTTGTGCTCTCCGACGTGCACCAGCTTGCCCGCCCCGCCCGGCCGCCGACAGAGACCCGCTGATCCAGGGATTCCCGATCCCTGGTTGGGACCGCCGGTCCTGTTACCGCTCCTTGTCGCCTGTGCGGCCCGGGCCGCTGCGTGCCGCGCGGGGGCGGCCCGCGAGGTGGACGGCGAGGGCGGTCAGCAGCGCCGCCGCCGACGCGTACACCGGCAGCCACAGCGTCGTCGTCGAGGCCAGGCAGTCGTTCACGGCGACCCGGCCCTGGGTGCGCTGCGCGGAGGCCAGCGCGTCGGCCCCCTGGTCGGCGAGCGCGCCGAGGGCGGCCCGCGCGTTCAGCGCCGCGTAGTCGCCCAGGCGCGCGCACTCGGCGCGGGTGCCCGGCATCGGCAGCAGCCAGGCCCAGCGCTGCATCGCCGGGGCCAGGACGAGGGCCGCGCACAGGCCGACGACCAGCGAGTAGGCCGCCAGCGACCGCAGGCGACCGCCGCCGAACCCCGCACCGGGCGTACCGGGCGTACCGTGCGCACGGGTTGAGCGCAGTGGCGGGTCGGCGAAGGCGAAGACCACGGCGAGCAGGGTCAGCCCGAGGTAGGTGGAGAACCACTGCCAGGACCCCGAGGCGAGCGCGGCCGCCAGCACCCCGGCCAGCGCCGTGCCCAGCACCCCGGCCTGCCCGCCGCCCGGCCGGCTCCCGCCGGGGTCCGGGCGGCCCGGGAGGTGGGGGAGGCTGCGCTCGTCCATGGGGTTTCTCCTGCCTGGCGTCCGGGCCCACCAGTGTCCGGCCGCACCCCGGCACCGGCTCCGCCGCCCCGCCGCCGCGCGCGGCCCCCTCGCCCGGTCGGCGGCGGTTCTGGCCGACTCGGTCAAGGCGACTGGCAACGCTCCGCGCGGTGGGCGGGGGCGGCTCTCGCCGATGCGCAGGGTCTCGTCCTGGGCCGGCGAACGTCTGATCGCGAGGTGCCCGGTCCGTCGGTCGGGCTCTCTCGAACGACCTGTGCCGGGCTCGCCCGCCAGCTCCGGCCGTGACGGCCGGGCGGGGTGTCAGGGGTGCATGGCGCGTTCCTGCGGGGTCCACGTGCGGCGTCCCGTTGTCATTCTGGTGAGTGGGGGGTACCCCCCTGGGTGTCGGGTTCGGGTCAGAGTCCGCCCGCTACTCGGAGGATCGCCCCGGTCGTGTACGAGGCGTCCTGTGACAGCAGCCAGGAGACCGCCGCGGCGATCTCCTCCGGCTGGCCGGCGCGGCCGAGGGGGATGTTGGCGGCGGCTTTGGCGGGGCGTTGGGGGTCCTGGTGGAAGTCGGTCCAGATGGTGCCGGGGGCGACGGCGTTGACGCGGATGCGCTGTCCGGCGACTTCTTTCGACAGTCCGACGGTCATGGCGTCGACGGCGGCCTTGGAGGCGGCGTAGTGGACGTACTGTCCGGGGCTGCCGAGGGTGGCCGCGGCGGAGGAGATGTTGACGATCGCTCCGCCGCCCGTAGGTGCCATGTCCTGGACGGCGCGGCGGGCGCACAGCAGGTATCCGAGGATGTTGATGTCCAGGGCGCGGCGGATCCCGGCCGGGTCGGCTTCGGCCAGTGGTCCGTTGGGGCCGCTGGTCCCGGCGTTGTTGACCAGGGCGGTGAGGGGGCCGAGCTGTGCGGCCCGGTCGAAGAGGTGCTCGACGTCCGCCTCCTCGGCGGTGTCGGCCCGTACGGTCAGGCAGGTGCGGCCGCGGTCACGGACCTGCGCCGCTACGGCCTCGGCGGCGGCGCCGTCCGTGTGGTAGCCGAGGACGACGTCGTGGCCCTCGCCTGCGAGGCGCCGGCAGATCGCCGCGCCGATGCCGCGGCTTCCGCCGGTGACCACGGTGACGAGCTGTGCCTTCATGTCAGTTCTCCGGGAGTGCGTGGGTGGTCGAGTGGCCGAAGCGTTCGCGGTAGTGGTCGGGGGCGATGCCGAGGTGGCGGTGGAAGGTGCGGCGCATGGTCTCGGCGGTGCCGAAGCCCAGGCGGCGGGCGAGTGCGGCGACCGGTTCGTCGGTCTCGGTGAGGGCCCGTCGGGCCGCTTCCATCCGTACGCGTTCGACGTAGGCGGCCGGTCCCGTGCCGACTTCCGCGGCGAAGCGCCGCTGCAGGTGTCGGGGGCTGAGGCCGGCCCGGGCGGCCAGCTCCGCGAGGCCGTGCCGCCCGCCGGGGTCGTCCTGGACGGCCCGTACGGCTGTGCGTACGGGCCCGCTGGTCGGCTGCGCCGACCACAGGGGGACGCTGAACTGTGACTGGTTGCCGGGTCGGCGCAGGTACAGCACCATCTCGCGGGCTGCCGCGAGGGCGAGCTCCGGCCCGTGGTCGTCCTCCACGAGGGCGAGTGCGAGGTCCATGCCGGCGCTGACGCCGGCGGAGGTCCACACCGGCCCGTCCCGGATGAAGATCGGGTCGCAGTCCACGGTCAGTTCGGGGTGCTCCTGGGCGAGTTGGCGCTCGCGGGCCCAGTGGGTGGTGACCCGCCGTCCGGCGAGGAAGCCGGTGGCGGCCAGGAGCAGCGCACCGCTGCACACCGAGGCGACCCGGCGGGCGCCGGACGCGGCCGCGGTGATCCAGGCGACCAGGGCGGGGTCGTGGCGCGCGTCGTTGACGCCGGGGCCGCCGATCACGACCAGGGTGTCCAGTCCTTCGGGGGCGAGGTCCGCGATCCCGTGGGTGGCGTGCATCGTCAGCCCGCTGGAGGAGCGGACCGCACCGGCGCGGGGGGCCACCACCGGGCAGTCGTAGCCGCCGACCGCCTCCTGTGCGTAATGGAACACCGCATGGGGGCCGACCAGGTCGACCGACTGGAATCCCTCGAACACCACGAACACCACCTGACGCATGCCTGCCAGGCTGTCCGAGCGGCGTCGACGGCGTCAACGACGAGCACCCCACGGATCGCGCCACGCCCCGCGCGGCGCGCCCCGGGTGCTGTGCGCCGTACCCGGGGGCGGCCCGCGCCCGTCCGGCGGATCATGCCGTCGTAGGCTGGCCGGCATGCACAGCACGCTGACGGAGCACGCCCGCTGCCTCTTCGGAGACGAATACCGGCCCACGCCGCAGTGCGCGACGCAGCATGCGGAGTCCTTCTTCGTCGAGGAGCTGACCTTCGCGGACGCGGATGCGATTCTCGCCATGCTGAGGGAGCTGTGTCCGCACCTGGTCGACGGGCTCCTGCCGGAGACGAGCCACTAGACGGCGCGCAGCAGGAGCCGGCCGTGGCGGAAGCGCTCGCCCTCGCCGGGCTCACGCAGCAGGCGGGCGTTCTCGGTGAGGCCGGCTTCGCGGGCGAGGTGGGCGAGGTGGTCGACGGGCCAGCGGTAGGCGGTGGTGACCTTGTGGTCGAAGGGGGTGACGGGATCGCCCTCGGACTCGAAGAACCCGAGCAGCGCGTACCCGCCCGGGGCCAGCACGCGGCGGAACTCGGCCAGGTAGGAGGGGAGTTGCTCGGGTGGGGTGTGGATCAGCGAGTACCAGGACACGACCCCGCCCAGCCCTCCGTCGCCCACCGCCAGGGCATCCATCGATCCCGTCCGGAAGCGCAGCCGCGGGTACCGCCGGCGGGCGATGGCGATCAGTGCGGGGGAGAGGTCGATGCCGGAGGCGTCCAGGCCGTGCTCGGCCAGCGCGGCCGTGAGGTAGCCGGGCCCGCAGCCCAGGTCCGCGACCTGGCCGGACCCGGACTCGCGCACCAGGTCGGCGAAGGCGGTGACGAGGGAGCGGTCCAGCGGCAGGTGGGCCAGGCCGTCCCTCACGAAGTCGGCGTAGCGCTCCGCCAGCGCGTCGTAGGCGTCGGCGGTCGTGCGCAGGTACGAGGAGGAGGGTGACGAGGATCCGGACACGGGCCACGACTCTAGACCACCCGAGGCCCGACCGACCCTGGAGCCCGACCGACCCTGGAGCCCGCCCAGCCCCGGACCGGTAGGCCCTGGCTACCGGCCCCGGAGCGCGCCATGCTGGGCACCATGATCGACCGTGAGGCCCTCGCCGACTTCCTCAGCCGCGCCCGTGCCCGTCTGACGCCCGCCGACCTCGGCCTGCCGCCCGGTGCCCGGCGCCGTACGCCCGGGCTGCGCCGGGAGGAGGTGGCGCAGCTGGCCGGACTGTCGGTGGACTACTACGCGCGACTGGAGCAGCGCCGCGGCCCGCAGCCCTCCCCGCAGTTGCTGGCGGCCCTGGCGCGGGCGCTGCGTCTGAGTGAGGACGAGCGCGACCACCTGTTCCACCTGGCCGGCCACGAGCCGCCGCGCCGCCACGGCGCCCACGCGCACGTGCGGCCCGGACTGCTGCTGATCCTGGACCGCCTGCACGACGTGCCCGCACAGGTGGTCTCGGACGCGGGGGACGTGCTGGCGCAGAACGCGATGGCGGCGGCGGTGTTCGGGGACGCCGGTGGTTCCGGCCGGCGCAACCTGCTGCTGCGCTGGTTCGCCGACCCGGCGAGTCGGGCGCTCTTCCCGTCGGAGGACCACGAGTCCCTGGCCCGCGCCCACGTGGCGGGCCTGCGCGCGGCGTACGCGGCCCGCCCGGGTGATCCGCGGGTGGCCGGACTGCTCGCCGAACTCCTGGCGACGGGACCGGAGTTCGCTGCCCACTGGGGGCGCCATGAGGTGGCGCGCAGGCGCAGTGGGGCCAAACGGGTGTGCCATCCGGTGGTGGGGGAACTGGTGCTGGAGTGCGAGGTGCTGGCCGCGGGCGGGGAGGACCAGTTGCTGCTGGTGCACACGGCCGCGGTGGGCAGCGAGAGCGCCTCGCGGCTGGAGCTGCTGCGGGTGGTCGGTGCCGGGGTGTGACGCCCGGGCGGGCGTGCGGACCGTGCGCCCGCCCGCAGGGTCGGTCGGAGCGTCGGTCCGGTGCGGGCGGGTGTGACCTCGCTCGCGTGCTGCGCCGGCTGCCGCGTGTCCGGCCCGGCGCCCCGTAGGCTGAGCGGGCCGGGGACGGAACAGAACGTCACCAACGCGACACGCCGACACGTCGACACACCGACACCTCGGCACACCGGCACACCGGCACACCGATGGATCGACAGAAGCGGGCAGGCAGGGGCGATGCAGTTCGATGACGAGGGCGACCTCGACACCTCGCAGGTGGACGACCGGCGGGGCATTCCGGGTGGGAAGGTCGCCCTCGGCGGCGGAGCGGTGGGCCTGATCGCGGTGCTGTTCGCGGTCATCCTGGGGGTCGATCCGCAGTTGCTGGGCCTGTCCGACGGCGGTGGCAGCGGCTCCTCCACCACCGGGGCGCGGACGGACAGCGAGGTGCGCGAGTCCTGCAAGAAGGGTGTGGACGCGAACAAGCGTCAGGACTGCCGGATCACGGCGGTGACCAACAGCCTGCAGGAGTTCTGGGGGGCGGAGTTGCCGGCCCGTACGAAGGTGGCGTACAAGCCCGCCCAGACGGTGCTGTTCACCAACCGGGTCTCCACCGCCTGCGGTCCGGCGACGTCGGCGGTGGGTCCGTTCTACTGTCCAGGTGACCGGATGGCGTACTTCGACCTGGGGTTCTTCGACGAGCTGTCCAGCCGCTTCGGCGCCAAGGGCGGCCCGTTCGCGGAGTCGTACGTGGTGGCGCACGAGTACGGGCACCACCTGCAGAACCTGCTCGGCACCATGCAGAAGGTCGGCAACGACCGGCAGGGCGCGGACAGCGCCTCGGTACGCCTGGAACTGCAGGCCGACTGCTACGCGGGGGTGTGGGCGCACCACGCGACCACGACCCCGCAGGCCTCCACGGGGCGTCCGTTGATCTCGGTGCTGACGGATCAGGACATCGCCCAGGGCCTGGACGCGGCGGCGGCGGTGGGTGACGACCGGATCCAGAAGCAGGCCACCGGGAGGATCAATCCGGAGGCGTGGACGCACGGTTCCTCCGCGCAGCGCAAGGCGTGGTTCACGACCGGCTACCGCGGCGGCGACATGACTCAGTGCGACACCTTCTCCGGCAGGATCTGACTGTCCGGAAGGATCCGGCGCGGCCCGCCCGTTTGACCGATCCCCAGGACACCCGCTTGACCAACCCCTTGCACGCCCGGGCCGGAAACGGCCCGGGCGTGCACCGTTCCCGCACGATGGTCCGTCCCGTGTCCTGCGAAAGGAGGCTCATCGCCCGGATTCCTCCAGGTATCACGGCATCTGTCGGACCTTCACCAATCTCCCATCGGATGATCACCCCGCCGCCCGGGTCCGGACCTCCAGCGTACGGAGCGGTCCACTCCAATTCCTTCGCACACCCCCCGGAGTCGAACTGCCCCCAGCAGCGAAAGGCCGCCCCGCCATGCCCCGTCCCGCCGAACGCCCCTCGCCCGACCGCCTGCTGCGCGAGGCCGCCGCGCGCCTGGACCGGCGCCGCTTCCTGACCGTCACCTCGGCCGCCGCCACGCTCGCCTTCACCGTCAACCTGCCCTCCGCCCACGCCGACACCCCCGAGTTCGCGCCGCGCCTGATCACCGACGACCCGTTCACCCTCGGCGTGGCCTCCGGCGACCCGCTGCCCGACGCCGTCGTGCTGTGGACCCGCCTCGCTCCGCGCCCCCTGGAACCCGGCGGCGGCCTGCCCCCGGCCGGATCCGTCCGGGTCGGCTGGGAGATCGCCCGCGACGAGCGCTTCCGCCGCGTCGAGCGACGCGGCTCCGTCCGCGCCCACGCCGAGTTCAACTACGCCGTCCACGTCGACGTCGACGGCCTCGACGCGGCCCGCGGCTACTTCTACCGCTTCACCGTCGGCGCCTGGGCCAGCCCCGTCGGCCGCACCCGCACCGCCCCCGCCCGCACCCGCTGCCCGGAGCGCACCCGCTTCGCCGTCGTCTCCTGCCAGGCGTACGAGGACGGCTACTTCACCGCCTACCGCCACCTCGCCGACGAGGACCTCGACGCCGTCTTCCACGTCGGCGACTACGTCTACGAGTACGCCATCGACGCGGCCGGCGGCGACCGCAAGTACACCGACCGCGTCCTGCCCGCCGCCCTCGACCACGAGACCGTCACCCTGGAGGACTACCGGCTGCGCTACAGCCTCTACAAGAACGACCCCGACCTCCAGGCCGCCCACTCCGCCCACCCCTGGTACGTCACCTGGGACGACCACGAGGTCGAGAACAACTACGCCGCCGGCATCCCCGAGAAGAACCAGGACCCGGCCCCCTTCGTCGCCCGCCGTGCCGCCGCCTACCGCGCCTACTGGGAGAACCAGCCGCTGCGCCTGCCCCAGCCTCGCGGCACCGACCTCACCCTCTACCGGCGGGTTCACTGCGGGCAGCTCGCGCAGTTCGACATCCTCGACACCCGCCAGTACCGCGACGACCAGGCCAACGGCGACGGCTGGCAGTACCCGACACCCGAGTCCCAGGACCCGCGCCGCACCCTGATGGGCGCCACCCAGGAGCGTTGGTTCGCCGAGGGGCTGCGGCGTTCCCGGGCGACCTGGAACGTGGTGCCCCAGCAGGTGGTGTTCTCCCGCCGCAAGAACACCACCGCCGAGCGCTCGAAGCTGTCGATGGACGCCTGGGACGGCTACCCGGCGGCGCGCGAGCGCTTCCTCAAGGCCGTCGACGAGGCCGGTACGAAGAACCTGCTGCTGCTCACCGGAGACGTCCACGTCGCCTACGCGATGGACGTCAAGCGGGACTTCGACGACCCGGGCTCCCGGACGGTCGGCGTGGAGATCGTCGGCACCTCCGTCAGCAGCGACGGCGACGGCGAGGAGAAGCCCTCCAACTGGGCCACGCTGACGGCCGCCAACCCCCACATGAAGTTCTACGACGGCCGCCGCGGCTACACCACCCTGACGTTGGACCGCCACCGGGCCCGCGCCGACTACCGCACCGTCTCCCACATCACCCGCCCCGGCGGAACGGTCTCCACGGCCGCGTCCTTCGTGACCGAGGCCGGCAACCCGGGCCTCCACCCGGCCTGAGGCCGGCCGACGACGAAGCCCCGCCGCCCCGGCTTCCGGGGCGGCGGTGCGGAAGGCTGCCGTAGGTTCAGACCTCGCCGAACTCCCATCAACCCTGCCTCCGAACCCGACGTCACCTTCGTTCAGGGCGTGCCGGTCGGCGAGGATCCGACCGCCCCTGAGGAGTAACGGTCACTCCCCGCCGTCCCGGGGTGGCGGGGTGGCGGGGAGCGGGTTGACGGGCGGCCGGGGTTATCTGCGGGCGGCCCGGGTGCGGCGGGTGAGGGAGTCGAGGACGACGGCCGCGAGCAGGACCGCGCCGGTGATCATGTACTGGATGGCCTGGGCGGCGTGGACCATGTCCAGGCCGGTGGTGATGGACTGGATGACCAGGATGCCCAGCAGCGCGGACCAGGTGTTGCCGCGGCCGCCGAAGAGGCTGGTGCCGCCGATGACGGCGGCGGCGATGGCCATCATCAGGACGTTGCCGCTGCCGAGTTGCTTGTCGGCGGAGCCCTGCTGGGAGGCGTAGAAGAGGCCGCCGAGGCCGGCCAGCAGCGCGGAGAGCATGAACACCGTGACCCGGACGCGGGCGACGTTGACGCCGGCGCGCCGGGCCGCCTCGACGCTGCCGCCGAGGGCGAAGATCTGCCGCCCGAAGCGGGTTCGGCGCAGGGTGAAGTCGGTGGCGACGACCACGCCGAGCAGGACGACCAGGGACAGCGGCAGGCCGCGGTCCTGGTTGAGGGCGTACGCGGCGGCCAGGGCGAGCACCGCCAGCGCGGCGGTGCGCAGCACCGTGTCGGCGAGCGGCCGGGAGGCCAGGCCGGCGGCGGACCGCCGCCGGGCGGTGCGCAGTTGGGCGAGCAGGTAGAGGGCGGGGGCGAGGACGGCGAGGCCCCAGGCGTAGGCGATGTCGCCGTCGCCGAGGAAGGTGGAGTCGAGGCCGGCGACGATGCCGTCGTGGGGGTTGTTGACGGTGCCGGCGTCGCCGAGGACCCATTCCTGGAGGCCGCTCCAGGCGAGCATGCCGGCGAGGGTGACGACGAAGGCGGGGACGCCGACGCGGGCGAAGAGCAGGCCGTGCAGGGCGCCGATGACGCAGGCGGCGGCGAGGGCGGCGGCGATGGCGAGCCATTCCGGCCAGCCCTGGCGTACGGCGAGGACGGCGGTGATGGCGGAGGACGCGCCGGCGACCGAGCCGAGGGAGAGGTCGATCTCGCCGAGGATGAGGACGAAGACGACGCCGACGGCTATCAGCCCCGGTCCGGCGATGAAGCGGGTGATGTTGGTGAGGTTGTCGGCCTGCAGGAAGTGGTGGGTGACGGACTGGAAGACGATCGCGATGACGACCAGTCCGACGACCACGGGCAGCGACCCCAGTTCGCCGGAGGCGAGCCGGCGCCGGGCCGCGTCGGCTCGTCCGGCCCAGGTCGGGGCGGTGACGTGCAGGCGGGGGTCGGGGGCGGGGGCGGTCATGCGGCGTCCTCCTCCTCGGCGCGGCGGGCCCGGCGGCGGGCGTGGGCGTTGTCGTCGGCGCCGGTGATGGCGGCGACGATCTGTTCCTGGGTGGTGTCGGCGACGGGGAAGACGCCGTTGTTGCGGCCCAGGCGCAGGACGGCGACGGTGTCGGCCACCGCCCGTACGTCGGCCATGTTGTGGCTGATCAGGATCACGGCGAGGCCGCGGTCGCGCAGGCGTTCCACCAGGTCGAGGACCTGGGCGGTCTGTTCGACGCCGAGCGCGGCGGTGGGTTCGTCCAGCAGCACGAGGGACGGTTCGCCGACCAGGGCGCGGGCGATGGCCACGACCTGGCGCTGGCCGCCGGAGAGGGCGGCGACGGGGGCGTGCACGTCGGGGATGCGGATGGCGAGGGTGTCCAGCAGGTCGCGGGCGCGTTGCTCCATGGCGACTTCGTCGAGCAGGGCGTGGCGCAGTTGTTCGCGGCCGAGGAAGAGGTTGGCGATGACGTCGAGGTTGTCGCAGAGGGCGAGGTCCTGGTACACGGTGGCGATGCCGAGGGCGGTGGCGTCCTGGGGGCGGGCCAGGCGCACGGGGGTGCCGCGGAAGGTGATGGTGCCCTCGTCCACGGCGTGGACGCCGGCGATGGTCTTGACGAGGGTGGACTTGCCGGCGCCGTTGTCGCCGACGAGGGCGAGGACCTCGCCCGGGTGGACGTCGAGGTCGATGTCGGTGAGGGCCTGGACGGCGCCGAAGCGCTTGGAGACCGAGCGCAGCTGGAGGACGGGTGCGCCTGTCACATGAACCATCCTGAATGTTCGGGGGCGGTGGGCTACTTGAGGCCGGCGGCGGTGCAGGCGGCGGCGTAGTCGGCGGTGCAGATGTCGGAGGCCTTGTAGAGGCCGTCGGCGATCACGGTCTGGGCGATGTCGGCCTTGGTGACGACCTTGGCGTCCAGGAGCTTGGCCGGGATGTTCTTGTCCGTGGAGCTGTCGACGGTGGTGGTGGCCACGGACTTCACGTCCTTGCCCTGGAGGAGGTCGACGGCCAGTTCGGCGGCGGACTCGGCGAGGGGCTTGTAGGCCTTGTAGATGGTGTAGGCCTGGTCGCCGTTGACGACGCGCTGGATGGCGTCGAGGCCGGCGTCCTGGCCGCCGACGGGGACCTTGATGCCGGAGCCCTGGAGCTGGGTGATGATGGCGCCGGCCATGCCGTCGTTGGCGGAGTAGACGGCCTGGAAGCCGTTCTTGCCGAGTTGGGTGACGGCGGCGGCGATCTTCTGGCCGGCGACGGTGGGGTTCCACTGGCCGGACTGCTCGTAGACGACCTTCTTGATCTTGCCGTCGAGGACCTTGTGCGCGCCGGTCTTGAACTGGGCGGCGTTGGGGTCGGCCTCGTCGCCGTTGATCATGACGATGTTCGCGTCGGGAGCCTGGGGGCCCAGGGCGTCCAGCAGGGCCTGGCCCTGGAGCTCGCCGACCTTCTCGTTGTCGAAGGAGACGTAGGCGGAGACGGGGCCGGTGGCCAGGCGGTCGTAGGCGAGGACCTTGACGCCCTTGGCGGCGGCCTCCTGCACCCAGCTCTGGGTGGACTTGGCGTCGAAGGCGTCCAGGATGATGACCTTGACGCCCTGGGTGAGGAGGGTGTCGAACTGCTGCTTCTGCTTGGCGGCGCTGCCCTCGGCGTTGTTGTAGAGCACCTTGCAGCCCGCGCACAGGGACTTGACCTTGGCCTCGATGAAGGGCCGGTCGAAGGACTCGTAGCGCACGGAGGAGGCGTTCTCGGGCAGCAGCAGGCCTATGGAGGTGCTGTCGCCGGAGGCGGCGGAGTCCTTCTTGTCGCCGCCGGCCTTGCCACAGGCGGCGGTCATGGAAAGCGCCAGCGCGAGGCCGACGGTCGGGACGAGTACGCGACGCAGTACGGCGTTCATACGGGTGCCTCTCCCTGGGGCGCCGCGACGGTGCGGCGGGGTGGGGGGAGTCAACCCTGACCGCGTACATGGCGTCAAGAAGTAAAACCAGACTCCGAGCGAACGCCTGCTATTCGTTATCTTCGTGAACGCTTTTGGTTTTCCCGGCGTGTGCGCTTGACATGATGGTGGTGTCGGGATAACGGCTCGGCTTCTCGGTAGGCGGGGGGAGCCCGGTGCCGTGCGGCAGGAGTGCCGCGCCGTCCTGCCGGGGAGACGGCGAGGTGCCCGCCGCTCCCCTGATGCGGCGGGCACCTCACGGTCGTCGGACAGCCCGACCTGACGAATCGTCAGGGCCGGTCGAGGGTGATGGAGTTGATCGGCCCGAGGTCGTAGTAGACGCCGTTCTGGGCCGGGATGTCGTACACGCAGTTGCCGCCGCCGCTGCTCTTGCACAGGTGGGCGTGCGCGCCGCCGGTCTGGTTGTTCAGTACCCAGTGGTTGCCGTACTGGCCGCTGAGGTTGTGGGCGCCGTAGCTCCAGTACACGGCGCTGGGGGAGACGGCCGGGTTCTGGTCCTGCGGGTAGACGCAGACGGCGCCGGACGGGCAGCCCGCCCAGTCGCCGGTGACGGCGGCGCCGGCGCCGCCGGTGCCCACGGCGGTCAGTGCGGCGGCCGTGATCGCGACGGCGGTCAGGGCACGGGTGATCCTTCGCATGGTGTACTCCCTCGCTGGTGCGGCGGCCCCCACCTGCGGTCGGGGCCAGTGCTCGCCAGCGTAGGAACGTGCGGGCCAGGGCGGTCCCTGACATCCGACAGGGGCGCGCCGCCGCGCCCCGGGCGCCGGGGGGTGGTACGGGCGTCAGGCGTCGGGGTCCGGTTGCGGGGGCGGCGGGTAGGCCGGGCCCGTCTGCCGGAACGCTGGCCCCGCCGCCTCGATGTACGCGCGGAAGGCGGCCCCGGCGGAGCTGACGTGCAGGTCGACGACGACCTCCCCGCCATCGTGGCGGCCGTCCTCCGTGAGGGCCAGGCCGATCAGTGCCAACTCGCCGGCCTGGTCCCTCTGTTCACGTTCCTCCCAGGTCTCCTCGCCGAGTTCGCCCTCGTCGTCGCGTTCCCAGGCCGCCATCGCGGCGCGGGCCAGTTCCGCGGGCAGGCGCACCGTGACCCGGCCGACCTGGTGGTGGACGTGCTCCCCGACCGCGGCCAGCAGCTTCGCCTCCTGCCGGTACAGCGTGTACTGCTCCTGATGCGTCATGAGGGAACTCCTCGTGGGTCGTCGGGCCGCACGCCCGGGGTCAGGCGCAGGCGCTCGGGGCGGGCCGGGGCCCGCAGGCGTTCGGGCGGCAGCTGGTCACGGCGGGCCTGCCAGGCGAGCAGACGGGAACGGTCCTGCTCGTCCCCGGCCCCCTCCCCCTCCGGCGCGGGTGCCTGGCCGGTCTCCCGCAGCAGCACCCGGGCCGGGCGGTCCTCGCCGGCGGGCAGGACGTCCAGCACCAGGAAACGGGTGCCGGGCGGGAACACCACTTCGGGATCCCCCTCCTCGGCGATCACGGACGTGCGGCGGCCGGTGGCGGACCACACCAGGAACTCCACGCCCGTGCCCGGCACCACCTCCGCCTCCGCGGTCCCCACCACGGGCGCGGGCTCCACCAGCAGCGCGCCGCGCACGTACTGCGCCAGCACCTCCTCGCCGGCCTCGGCGCCCAGCAGCACCGCGCCCCGGTGGTTGGGCAGCCGCCGCAACCCGGACCCCAGACAGGCCAGGTACGGGGCCAGCGGCCCGGTGGCGTGGTCGCCGCGGCGGGCGGCCTCGACCAACTCGGCGCGGTGCACCGGGATACCGGTGTCGGCGTGGTGCAGGTAGACCGCCGCCAGGTCGTCCTTCAGGTCGTCCCGCGCCTGGGCGCGCAGCGCCGGCATCCGCAGCGCCGCCTGCTCGGCGCGGCCGGCGTAGCGGTGGAAGTCCGCACCCAGCAGGGCCCGGAAGGCGGCCCGCTCGGCGGGCGTGGACGCGCGGCCGGCGGCGGTGGTGCCGACGGTGGGCGGGACGAGGAGGCGGGGCGCGGCGGCACGACCGGGGGTGTCGGGGGAGTCGGGGGAGCCGGGGACGATGGCGCCCTGCGGCGGGGCCGGTGGCTCGCCGGGGCCCGCCCCTTCGGCCTGCGGGGTGGGCGGGTCCTGCGGGCCGGCCGGTTCGGGGGTCGGTGCGGGGGTGTCGGGGGTGGTGCTCTGGGTGGTGACGGTCGCGGCGGTGGCGGGGGTGATGGGTTCGGGCGGGGTGTGCGGTTCGGGGGTCGGTGCGGGGGTGTCGGGGGTGGTGCTCTGGGTGGTGACGGTCGCGGCGGTGGCCGGGGCGATGGGTTCCGGCGGGGTGGGGGTGGCAGGGGTGGCCGGGTGGGTTCGTCGGACGGTGGGGGTGGCGGGCAGGAGCAGCCGCGGGGCGGGGGCGCCCGGTTCGGTGAGGGCGGACACCAGGTCCTCCAGGACGGCGAGGACCTCGGCGGGCGCCGGCCGGTCGGCCGAACCCGCGATCAGGGTCGGCCGGGTCGGGTCCGGGGCGAGCAGGCGGGGGCCGCGGTCGTCCGGCACCTGGTCGGGCCGCAGCCACAGCCCGGCCGGAACGGCCTCCAGGCGCCAGCCCGCGACCGGGGCCTGATGGAGCGCCGGCCCGCAGTCGGCGAAGGCCGCGGGCAGGGGGCGCCACGCGGAGGCGATCACCCGCCCCAGCTCGCGGCAGGCGGTCAGCTCGGTCAGCCACGGCTCCCAGCCCGGGGCCCCGTCGGCGCCCAGGACACGGGCGGACCAGCCGCTCGCGGTCCGTGTCGGCAGGCCGACAGCGGCCCGCACGTCGTGGCCCAGGGCCGCCGCGAGCGCCCCGGTCAGGGCCACGAGCTGCGCGGGGTCGGCCCAGGGCGCACTGATCAGCAGCTCGGCGGGACGGGCGCCGGGCGGGCCGGGCCGGGCAGCGGCGACGGCGGCGGCGGCGATTGCGGCGACGTCGGCGGCCGGTGGCAAGGGCGCGTGCGGTCGGCCTACCACCAGCACCGGGGTGCCGGGCGCCGTGGCGGCCCGGAGCAGGGGGTCCGGCACGGCGGCCGGGACGGTCGTGCCGGGGAACCAGAAGCCGTGCGGCAGTACGGCCGTCAGCGCCTCGACCGTGCTCTCCGCGGGCCCGGCCACGGTCGGCTCCCCGGCGCGGGGTGCCGGGGCGCTCGTTCCGACGGGATTGGTGGGAAGGGGAGTTGGGTCCGGTACGGCGGCCTGCTGGGCCGCCTGCCGGGGCACGGGGGCGGCGGGGGAGGGCAGCGGGCCCGCCGCCGGTAGGGCCGGTGTGGCGGGCCGGGGGGTGGGGTCCGCTTCGAGGGGGTGCGGGGCGCCGAGGTGCTCGCCGGACGCTCCCGCCGTGGTCGTCGCGGGTGCCGTCGGTGTGGCCGCCACAGCCGCCGTGGCCGCCACAGCGGCTGCGGTGACCGTCACGGCTGCTGTCGTGCCGTTCCCGGAGCTGCCGGTGCCCGCGCCCCCGGGCGCCGCGCCGGTGCCCGCGCGCCCGGGCGCCGTGCCCGTGCCTGCTCGGGGCAGCGGCCAGACGGGCCCGAGTCGGCGGGTGCGTCCGTCCGGGGTGAACAGCCACCAGGAGGACGGATCGGCGTCGGTGGCACCGCTGGCCAGCAGGGTGCCGTCGGGGCGCAGGGTGACGAGCCCGTCCGGAGCGACGATGCTGGTGGCGGCCAGTTCGGCGAGCCGTTGCGCGGGCCGGCGCCCGGAGGCGGGTGTCGCCGCGAGGGCGGAGGCGGCCAGGACCAGGGTGGCGGCGTTGCGGTCGGCGGCGGTGCGGGCGAGGTCGTCGAGGCGGCCGAGTAGGACGGGTTGGGCATCGGGGGCCGCGGCCAGCACCGTGACGGTGCCGGGTACGGCTTCCAGCGCGGCCAGCGCGTCGGTGAGCGCGGCGGGCAGCGCAGCCGCGTCGGTGCCGGGCGCGATGACGAAGTGCGCTCCCACCTCGTGCAGCGCGGCCGGGCCCGCCGGTTCGGCCGCCGTGTCGTTGTCCGTGCGCCGGCGGTTCAGCCAGCGGCGTGCCCCGGAGGCCTGTTCGATGGTGCTCACTGACGCGACTCCCCTTCCCCGTCCGCGCTGCCCCCGCCGCCCCCGTCGTCGACGAGCGCGGTCTGCACCTGTACGGTCCGGCGTCGGGTGATGTGCAGGGCCCGGCCCGGCGGCAGCGCCCGCGGCTTGGTGTTGCCGAACAGGAAGCCCTCGCTGGGCGGGCAGGACAGCAGCAGCGCCGGGGTGTTGACCTCTTCGAGCTTGCGCAGCAGCTGGTCGGAGGAGGCCCGCCCGACGCCGTTGGCGCTGCGGGCCACGATCAGGTGCAGGCCCAGTTCGGCGCCCTGCGCCAGGTACTCCAGCAGCGGCGCGAACGGGTGGGCTTGCATGCCGCCGGGGGAGCCGGAGACCAGTTCGTAGTCGTCGACCAGGATGAACAGTTCGGGGCCCTCCCACCAGTCCCGCAGCCGCAGCCGCTCGGGGGCGATGTCCGCCCCGGGCAGCCGGTTGGCCATCGCCCGGGCCGCGCCGTCGACGATCTGGCGCAGCACGTCCACGGCGACGGCGTGCCCGAGCCGGTACTCCGGCGGCACCGCGCCCTGGAGGACGCGCCGGTAGTCGACCAGCATGATCCGCGCCTCGTCGGGCCGGTAGGCGCCGGTGATGCCGGCGGCCACCAGCTTGAGCAGGTTGGTCTTGCCGGCCTCGCTGTCGCCGACGACGACCAGGTGCGGGGACTCCTCGAAGTCGTGCCAGAGGGTGTCCATCGAGACGTCCTGCAGGCCCAACGGCACCCGCAGCCGGCCCTGGGGGGCGGGCAGCGCGGCGGCGGGCAGGTGCAGCGGCAGCATCCGGACCTCGGGCGCGCGCGGGCCGGTCCAGTGCTCGGCGACGGCGTCGACCAGGTCCGCGACGCCCTCGCCCAGGTCCTCGGTGGCGCCGCGGCCGTCCAGGCGGGGCAGTGCGGTGAGGAAGTGCAGTTCCTCACCGGTGAGCCCGCGCCCGGGGATCTTGGGCACGGTCGCCGCGATGCGCATGCCGATCGCGGAGTCGACCGGGTCGCCCAGCCGGAGCTCGAAGCGGGTGCCCAGCAGGTCGCGCAGCGCGCCGCTGACCTCGCCCCACCGGGTGGTGCCCACCACCAGGTGGATGCCGTAGTTCAGGCCGCGCTGGGCGATCAGGGTCAGCGCCGGCGCCAGGTCGGGGAACTCCTGGCGCACGGTGTTCCAGCCGTCGACGACCAGGAACACGTCACCGTGGCCCTCCCCGGGCAGCGCGCCCTCGGCCAGGGCGCGCCGGAACGCGGCCACCGAGTCGAGGCCCAGTTCGGCGAAGCTCTGCTCGCGCCGGGCCAGGATGGCGTTGACCTCGGCGACCGTGCGCACCACCCGCTCCGGGTCGTGCCGGCCGGTCACCGCGCCCACGTGCGGCAGGCCGCGCAGCGAGGAGAGCGTGCCGCCGCCGAAGTCCAGGCAGTAGAACTGCACTTCGCGCGGGGTGTGGGTGAGCGCCAGCGCCGCGACCAGGGTGCGCAGCAGGGTGGACTTGCCGCTCTGCGGCCCGCCCGCGACCCCCACGTGCCCGCCCGCCCCGGACAGGTCCGCCACCAGCAGGTCGCGCACCTGCTGGAAGGGCTTGTCCACCACGCCGACCGGCACCCGCAGCGCGCCGCGGCCCGGATCGTCCTCGGCGGTCAGCCCGCACCCGGGCACCGGCGCCAGCGGCGCCAGCAGCTGGTCCAGGGTCGGCGGCACACCCAGCGGGGGCAGCCACACCGGGTGGGCCGGCGGACCGGCGTCCACCAGCTTCTCGGCCGCGATCTCCAGCAGGCTGCGACCGGACGCCTCCTCCTCCTGCGCCTCCTGCACCTCCGCCGGGAGGACGGCGGGCTGACGCGGCGCCACGTACTCGGTGCCGTACGCCGCGACCTGCCCGGCCGCGGCCTGACGGCGGGCCGCGACCGGGCGCGGCGCCCGGTAGGGCCCGGAGACGTACGCGGCCTTGAACCTGGTCAGCGTCGCGATGTCACTGCGCAGGAACCCGTTGCCCGGCTGCGAGGGCAGGTGGTAGGCGTCCGGGACGCCCAGCACGCCCCGGCTCTCCATCGCGGAGAAGGTGCGCAGGCCGATCCGGTAGGACAGGTGCGACTCCAGGGCGTGCATCCGCCCCTCGTCCAGGCGCTGGGAGGCCAGCAGCAGGTGCACCCCCAGCGAGCGCCCCAGTCGTCCGATCATGATGAACAGGTCCATGAAGTCCCGGTGCGCGGCCAGCAGTTCGGAGAACTCGTCGACCACCACGAACAGCGTCGCCAGCGGCTCCAGCGCCGCCCCGCCGGCCCGGGCCCGCTCGTAGTCGAGCAGCGAGCTGTAGTTGCCCGCCGCCCGCAGCAGCTCCTGACGGCGCACCAGCTCCCCGTGCAGGGCGTCGCGCATCCGGTCCACCAGCGCCGCCTCGTCGGCCAGGTTGGTGATCACCGCCGAGGTGTGCGGCAGCCGCTCCAGCCCCAGGAATGTCGCCCCGCCCTTGAAGTCCACCAGCACGAAGTTCAGCACCTCGGAGGAGTGGGTCATCGCCAGCGCCAGCACCAGCGTGCGCAGCAGCTCCGACTTGCCCGACCCGGTCGCCCCGATCAGCATCCCGTGCGGCCCCATGCCGCCCTGCGCCGACTCCTTGATGTCCAGCTCCACCGGCGTGCCGTCGGCGGCGATCCCCAGCGGCACCCGCAGCCGGTCGGCGACGCCGCGCGCCCAGCCCGCCGCCACGTCGTGCCCGTGCAGGTCGCGGACGCCCAGCAGCGACGCCAGGTCGAAGTCCCCGGCGAGCGGCTCGCCGCCCTCCGAGCCGTCCCCGATCCGGTACGGCGCCATCAGCGCCGCGAGCCGCCGCGCCGCCGGCAGCGACAGCGCGTCCGGCCGCCCCAGGTCGGTCTCCTCGTCCCGGTGGTTGCGGTCCGCACCGACCATCGCCAGCCGGCCCTCGTCGATCCGCAGCCGCAACCGGTGCCGCAGCGGCTTCCACTCCAGCGCCTCACCCAGGTCCAGCAGCACCGCGTTGCGCCACCCCGCGAGCGCCGCCCGGCTGCCCGCGCCCACCGGCACACCGTCCAGCACGACCACCGTGAACGGCTCGTCCCGGCCCGGCTGCGCATCCGGCTCCCACGGCCCGCGCCCCGCGAACTCCGCCCCCAGCACCTGCTCCAGCTCCGCCACCGACCCGGCCATCAGCCGCACCGGCCCCAGCGCGTCGGTCTCCACCGGGTGCAGCGCGTGCGGCAGCCACTTCACCCACTCCCACGCCCGGCGCTGCCCGGCCTCGCAGACCACGGCGATCCGCAGGTCCTGCGGCGCGTGGAACAGCGCCAGCTGCGCCAGCATCGCCCGTGCCAGCGCCCGCGCCGCCTCCCGCTCGTCCGCGCGCACCAGCACCTGGGCGTAGCCGCGCACGTACACCGCGATCGGCTGGTCCGCGACCGTGCCGTAGGCGTGGATGAACCGGCGCAGCGCGTGCGCGCACAACGGCTCCAGGTCCTCCACCGGCTTGGTCGCCAACGGCGCCAGCCGCACCGCCAGCCGCTGGTGTCCCACGCCCACCCGCACGTCCCCGAAGTCCGGGTGCGCGGCGCGCCGCTCCCACAGCCGAGAGGTGCGCACCAGCGAGGCCAGCGAGCCCGGCGCCGGGTGCCGCCAGGCCAGCGCCTCCTGCTGGCGCACGATGTGCCCGCGCACCTGACGGCGCATCTGCGCCAGGTAGCGCAGGTAGTCGCGCCGCTCGGCGCGCAGCTCCCGCTTACGGTCGCTGGAACCGCGCAGCAGCGACGTCACCAGCATGCCCACCGCGGAGAGGCCCATCATGCCCATCGCGACGTACGTCATGATCCCGCCGCCCTCACCCGGGCGCAGGAACACGAACACCATCGACAGCGAGCTCAGCGCCATCGGCGCCATCGTGATCATGCTCGACATGCCGCTCTGCGACTGCGGCAGGACCGGCGGCTCCTGCAACTGGATCTCGCCGTCGGGCATCGCCGGCCCGGGGCGCCGCGGCGCACGCTCGACCACTACCACACTCAACGAAAGCGCTCCTCGCACCCGGGAAGGACGGCGGCGAAGTGCCCCGCCGCGCGGGACGCCGTCCTCCTGGGGCGACGGACGGCACCCCCTCCGGGGTTCAGCCGGGCCCCCGCTCGACCCGTTCGGACCGGATTTGAACCCCGCACCCGCCCCGGCCCGTCCCCCGGGAAGGAGGCCGCCCCGCGGGCGGTACGGCAACCGCCGCACGGGCGGGTACGGCAAGCGCCGCACGCGAGCACGAGGAGAACCTTGAACGGGAGCACCACCGGGACCACGGCAACCGGACTGTGCCGACTGAGGTTCCACGCACCCGACACGGTGTTCGAACTCGTCGTCCCCGCCGACGTCCCCCTCGCCGACCTGCTGCCCGCCGTCCTCGACCACGCCGGCGACGGCCTCGACGAACAGGGCGCCGAACACGACGGCTGGATCCTCCAACGCCTCGGCCAGGCCCCCCTGGACGAGGAACTCGGCGCCGACGCCCTCGGCCTGCGCGACGGCGAGGACCTCCACCTGCGCCCCCGCCGCGACCCGCTCCCCGAGGTCCACTACGACGACCTCCCCGACGGCCTCGCCACCGGCATGCGCGAACGCGCCGACACCTGGCGCCCCGTCCTCACCCACCACACCGCCCTCGCCCTGGCCGTCACCGTCCTGGCCGGCGGCCTGGCCCTCCTGCTGCTGCCCGGCCCGCCCCAACTGCGGGCCGGTGCCGCCGCCGTCACCGCCCTGTTCCTGCTGCTGGGCGCCCTCAGCGCCTCCCGCGCCGTCGGCGACGCCGGCGCCGGCACCGCCCTGGGCGCCACCGCCGTGTCCTACCTCGCCCTGGCCGGAGCCCTCCTCACCCCCGACACCGGACCGTCCGCCGCCGGCGCCCGCCTGCTCGCCGGCGGCTGCGCCGGCGCCGGAGCCGCCGTCCTGGCCATGGCCGCCGTCGGCTGCGCCGCCCCGCTCTTCCTCGGCCTGGTCCTGTTCGCCCTGCACGTCACCGCGGCCGGTGCCCTGCTGCTGGCCGGACTCACCGTGCCCGCCACCGCCGCCGCCCTGGCCGTCGCCCCCGTCGCCACCGCCGCCTTCCTGCCGGGCGTGTGCTTCCGCCTGTCCGGACTGCGCCTGCCCGCCCTGCCCCGCAACGCCGAGGAACTCCAGGAAGGCATCGAAGCCGTCCCCGCCGCCACCGTCCGCGCCCGAAGCACCGTCGCCGACGGCTTCCTGACGGCCTTCCACCTTGCCCTCGCCCCCGTCCTCCTCCTCGCCCTGACCGCCCTCAGTGGGCAGGAGGGCTGGGCCCCCACCGCCCTGACCTGCACCCTGGCCCTGCTGCTCGCCCTGCACGCCCGCGGCATCGGCTCCGTCCCCCAGCGGCTGGCCGTCCTCGTCCCCGCCGTCTGGGGCCCCGTGCTGCTCACCGCCCGCCTCGCCACCGAGCTGGCCCCCGCCACCCGCACCGGCCTGCTGGCCGCGCTGCTGGCCGCGGCCGCCCTGCTGGCCGCCGCCTCCTGGACCGTCCCCGGCCGACGGCTGCTGCCCTACTGGGGCCGCGCCGCCGACCTCCTGCACACCCTCGCGGCCGTCGCCGTCCTCCCGCTCGCCCTCGCCGCGGCCGGCGCCTTCCAGGCGCTGCGCGCCCTCGCGGGCTGAGCCCGAACGACTCGCCGTACCCGCTGAGCGCGCCGTACCCGCTGAGCCCGAACGACCCGCCGCACCCGCCGTACCCGCTGAGCCCCGCCACCGAGGAGAACCGCCACCATGCAGTCGAAGCGCGACCAGGTGCAGGCCCACCTGTTCGTGATGGGCCGCCTCGCCACCGGCATGCTCCGAGGCGAGCCCGACGCCCCCGACGTCCCCACCGGGCGCACTTCCCGAGGCATCGTCACCGGTCTGGTCGTCGCCGCCCTCGCCGCCCTGATCGCCGCCGTCTACGGCGTCCTCGTCCCCGGCGGCGCCACCGGCTGGAAGAAGCCCGGCACCCTCGTCCTGGTCAAGGAGAGCGGCGCCCGCTACCTCTACGTCGACGGCGCCCTCCACCCCGTGCTCAACGAGGCCACCGCCCGCCTGCTCGCCGGCGACCAGCTCACCGTCGACCAGGTCAGCGTCCACTCCCTGGCCGACACCCCGCGCGGCACCCCCCTGGGCATCCCCGGCGCCCCCGACGGCCTGCCGCAGTCCGAGCGCCTGGCCACCGCCCCCTGGCTCGCCTGCGCGAGCTGGCAGCCCGACCCCTCCGGCACCCGCCGCCCCCGCCTGGCCCTGGCCATCGACCCCACCACCCAGGGCACCGCCCTCACCGACCGTCAGGCCTTCCTGGTCGCCGCCCCCGACGGCACCCAGCACCTGCTGTGGCACGGGCGCCGACTGCGCCTGGACACCCGCAACGGCGCCCGCCAGGCCCTCGGTCAGGCCGCCGTCACCCCCCAGCCCGTCACCCAGGCCTTCCTCGACGCCCTGCCCGCCGGCCCCGACCTGGCCGGCCCCGACCTCGACCAGCGCGGCACCCCCGGCCCCGACCTCGCCACCCGCCCCACCCGGGTCGGCCAGCTCTTCACCGGCCCCGGCGGCGACCCGTACCTGCTCACCCCAGCCGGACTCGCCCCGCTCACCCCGATGGCCCTGCAACTGGTCCTCGCCGACCCCCGTACCCAGGAGAGCGCCTACCAGAAGGCCGCCGCCACCCCCACCGCCATCGGCGCCGCCGACCTCGCCGCCCACACCGCGCCCGCCACCCCCGCCCCGGCCGCCGCCCTGCCCAGCACCGTGCCCGAACTCGTCACCGCCCCCCAGGGCCGCGACCTGTGCACCGCACTGCGCCCCGGCGACCCCGGCCCCACCACCACCCTGACCCTCGTCGACGACACCGCCGTCCAGGGCCCCGGCCCCGCCGCCCAGCCCGGCATCGAGGCCGCCTGCACCCCCGCCGACACCATCGCCGTACGCCCCGGCGGCGGCGCCCTGGTGCGCGCCCTGTCCACCGCCGGCACCGGCGCCACGCTGTACCTGGTCACCGACAACGGCGCCAAGTACCCGCTCGCCTCACCGGCCGTCGCCAAGCAGCTCGGCTACGCCGACGTCACCCCCGCGGGCGTGCCCGCCGCCCTGCTGGCCCTGCTGCCCACCGGCCCCAGCCTCGACCCCGCCGCCCTCACCGGCCCCGCCCCGAGTACCGCCGCGAGCCCCGCCGCCACCGCCCTACCGGGCCCCGCGTGCGCCCGTTGAACCAACGCTCCCCACGACCCCGTTGACCTGAAATGAACCCGGAAATCCGAATCCGGGCCGAGGAAAGGAACCACCGTGAACCTGAAGGTGAACGACAACGCCGTCCAGGGCACCCACGCCACCCTGGAGGAACAGATCGAGTCGATGATGCGGGCCGCCGCGCGGATCCACGACATCAACACCGAGGTCCAGCAGCACTTCCAGGCCGCGTGCAGCACGAAGTACACGGACAACCTCAACGCCTGGGAGGGCAAGTACGCGAACCTCCAGAGCGCCTACCGGACCTTCCAGGAGGCCTTCGCCGCCGGGCACCGGCAGGTCAACAACGCCCACGACGAGGCCACCGGGGTCGGCGGCGGCTGGGGCGGCGGGCACTCCGACAGCGTCTACAAGGGCCTCAACCCCTGACCCGGCCCGCCTGACCCGAAGTTCCACCAGCACCACCACCACGACTCACAGCGAGGAACCCCGATGGCGAACATCCTGCTCAACCACGCCAACATCGACCAGGCAGCCGACGAGATGGAGCAGGCCAGCCGGGCCATGGCAGAGGCCATGACCAGCTGCATGGCGGCCATCAAGAGCAACCAGGAGCACCTCAGCGGCAGCCTCGCCCAGGCCGCCGAGGCGTTCAACACGGTGCTGTCCAACAACAACACCGACATGAACAACGAGATCGCCGCCGGCGTCGAGGCCCTGCGCACCATGCACGGCCTGCTGCGCGACGCCGACAAGCGGGCCGCCGCGGGTATCGGCTGATGGCCACGCCCACCGAGCCGGACTACAACCACACCCTCAGCGTCAAGCACGACGACCTCAAGTACTTCGCGGACACCGAGCTCGGCGCCTTCCTCAAGGACCTGGCGGGCAACCCCGGCTACCGGGCGATGCTCTCCTTCGCCGGCGAGGGCGGCGGCGACTACTCCACGCTGCTGCTGGGGCACGGCTCGCCGGCGGCGCTGTCCATCGCGACCAAGATCCAGACCGACTTCAAGACCCTCGCCGGGGGCATCTCCACGGACCTCAAGACCATGGGCACCCAGATGACCGAGGGCCAGCTGAGGATCCGGCTCGCGCTGACCCTCATGGAGGCCGCCCACGAGGAGGCCATGACGGCCGCCGACATGATGGCGATCCTCGGCAAGGTCTCGTCCGCCACCCCGCCCAAGACCAGCACGTCGTCCTAGCGCCACCCCCGCCCCGGCCCGACCGCCCGACACCCTTTGGAGAAACGAACCCCCATGGCCGATCTGAACTGGGAGAGCGTGCTCGGCTTCTTCGCCTCCGAGGCCCAGCGCAGCTCCAAGATCGTCACCAGGGACCAGGTCGCGGGACCCTCCAAGGACAAGCCCTGGCTGCGCCCGATCGACAAGCTGGTCTTCGACTTCAACAACTTCTACAACGGCACCACGGACAAGGGCGCGGTCTCGGGGATGGGCACCCCCGACGTCTGGTGGGCGTGGAACTACATGCACGGCACGTTGGCGCACAGCATCCGGATCACGGTGAGCGTCAACTACACGGACTGGGGCAACGACGCGGACAAGCCGCTGTCCCAGTTCATCCACCAGCACGAGGGGATCTTCGCGCCGCTGGGCTCGGGCGGGCCCGGGAACGACACGGTCAAGCCCGAGAGCCTGCGGTACGCCGCGGACGGCATCGCCCAGGTGCGGGCGTGGCTGGACCTCTGGCACCCGCGGGTGCAGCACTGGGCGGAGCTGGTCAACGGGCCGGACAGCAACTGGCAGGGTGACGCGGCCGGGGAGTTCAAGGTGCTGCTCAAGCAGTACGCGCTGGAGCTGGAGACCGTCCGCGTCCAGCTGGAGAACAGCCCGTACGAGGCCGACCTCAGGGCGGTGGCCGACCTGCTCCCCGCCACCGTCGACAAGCTCCACACCGTCCACCAGCGCTGGTGGGACAGCGGGAAGCTGTGGCCCTCGCACGCCATCTACGAGGCCCTGTCGACGGCCCTGGTGGGTGTCGTGCCGCAACTGGACTCCACCGCGCACGCCATCAGCTCGATCACCACCCCCCTCGGCGACCCCCGGGAACAGGGCTTCTACGACCAGCTGGAGCTCAAGGCCAAGTCCATTTGGCTGGACAACGTCAAGAAGTACCTCGACGACCGGTCCTACGCCTTCCAGACGGAGGATCCCAACACGGCCGCGGTGAGCCTGCGCAAGGTGGGTGACCCGATGCTCGTCCTGCAGGACGCCTTCAACCGGCTGGACGCCGACTTCGGCTTCGGCTACCGCAACGCCACCCTCGACCTGCCCACCGGCCCGCCCACCGGCGCCGGGGACGGCGGAAAGGACGGGGGCAAGGACGGCGGCAAGGACGGCAACATCGACCTGGGCGGCGGCAGCGGCGGCGGGGGCGACGGCAAGGACGGCAACGGCAAGTTCGACCTGGGCGGCGGCTCAGGCGGTGCCGGTGGCGGTGCGGGGGGCGGCAAGGGCGGCGACAAGACCCACCTGCCGCCACCGCCCCCCGTCATCGGCCCCGGCGGTGGCGGCGGCTCCGGCATCGGCGACGGCGCCGGCACACCGATCCTCGACAAGGATCACAAGCCCGTCCTGGGCGCCGACAAGAAGCCGGTGCTGCTGCCCCCGGGCGGCTACATCGGCAAGGACGGCCAGGTCTACGACGCCAACGGCCAGAAGGTGATCGGCAAGGACGGCAAGCCCGTCGTCGTCCCGCCGGGCTCGGACGTGCCGCCCGGCACCGGCGGCGGCATCTACGGGACCAACGCCAAGGTGCCCAAGGGCTCCAGGGTCCGCGAGGACGGGACGGTCATCGGGCCCGACGGCAAGGAGGTCCTGGACCGCGACGGCAACCCGGTGGTGCTGGCCAAGGGCGGCTCCATCGCCGCCGACGGCACCCTGCTGGACTCCACCGGCCGCCCGATCTCCGACGTCTCCCAGCGCTACACCGACCGCCAGCACGCGATCGACACGATCATGGGCAGCGGAGGCGGCGGCGGGGGTGGGGGCGGCGGTATCGGGTCGGGCGGCGGCACCCGGCTGCCGACCACCGGCTCCGACTGGAAGCTGGACCTGGGCAGCGCCTTCGACGACCACGGCTCGGGCGCGGGCGCCGGCGGGCTGGGCGCCTACTCGGGTCTGCTGGGCGGCGGGGGAGCGGGCGGCATCGGCGGGGGCGGCGTCGGGTCGGGCGGCGGCCAGTTGCCCAAGCTGGTCAGCTCCGGCGGCGGGCTGAGCGCGCGGGCCGTCGAGAACAGCGGCGGGCTGGCTCCGGGCGGCAAGGCGGCGGCCGCCGCCGCGGCCGAGGCCGCCGCAGCCGAGAAGGCGGCCATGCAGAAGGCCTCCGCGATGTCCGCCGAGGAGGCCGCGATGCGTGGCCGCTCGATGCAGACCAGCGGCGGCGGGATGCCGATGGGGCCGATGGGCGGCGGTGGCATGGGCGCCGGCCAGGGGGAGAAGGACCGCCAGCGCACCACCTGGCTGGCGGAGGACGAAGAGGTGTGGGGCACCGACACCGGTGCGGTCAGCGGAGTGATCGGCCGCTGAACCGGCGGCCGGACCGGGCTCCGGACGACGCGTGACGACCCCACCGAGGAACGAGGAACAGAAAAGACATGTCGTACTCCTTCGAGGACCAACTCAACCAGGCCATCGCCTCGTTGGCGGAGCAGCAGGAGAGGCTGGCCGAGTCCACCCGCCGGATGCAGTCGATGACCGCGACCGCGACCAGCAAGGACCGGATGGTCACCGCGAAGGTCGGCCCGCAGGGTGAACTGCTCGCGCTGAGCTTCCACACCACCGCCTACCAGTCCATGGCCCCGGCCGAGTTGAGCGCAGTGCTCAAGGACGTCTTCAACGAGGCCAAGGCTCGGATGGGCGATCAGCTCACCGCCGAGATGCGCGGCTTCGAGGGCGTCGGCGAGACGCTGCGGATGGGCTTCACCGGTGAACGCGGTGACGAGGAGGACCTCTTCGGGGGCGGGGCGGGCCTGGACCTGGACGCACTGCTCGCCCCGCTCACCGCGATGCGCCCCGGCGCCGACCGGACCGCCAAGTCCCGCAAGCAGGAGGAGTTCAATGGCTAAGACGCTGCGCAAGGAAGAGGGCGCCAAGGAGGCGTTCAGCAACTTCGAGGACGTGGCCGCCCTGGTCAAGAAGATCCACGGGGAGGTGAAGGACATCAACGAGTGGAACGTCCAGGCCGGCGGCGGCGACGACATCGGCAAGCAGTACCACGAGAAGATCGACAAGCCGACCGCGGACCTCACCACGCTGACGGGCCAGATCTACAACAAGATCATGGCGATGTCCCAGCACGGCAAGGACACCGTCGACCTCCTGGACGCCACCGACGAGCACAACGTGGGCCTGGCGTGAGCCTCCGTCCGTAAACCCCCGGCCCCCGGGCACCACCGCCCGAACGCCCCCGTACCGCCCGAACCATCAGCCCCGCCTCCGGAGGCCCTGCGCCATGCCCCACTCCTCGGTCCACGTCTCCCCGGGTCTGGCGCAGTTCTTCCACATCATCAGCGGCATGCCGTGGCCGGAGTCCGACGAGGGGAAGCTGCGCGACGTCCGGGACGACTACCAGGCACTTGCCGAGGATCTGCCCAAGCTGAGCGGGTACATCCTCGACGCGGTGCAGAACTGCGACAAGCGGTTGGAGGGCGAGGCCGCCCAGGCGTTCCGCAAGGAGTGGGGCCGCTTCGTCAACACGGACGAGGCCAACGACCCGCTCCGCAAGGCCGGCGAACTCTGCACCCAGCTGGCCGAGTTGGCGGGCAAGGTCGCCAACACCGTCGAGTACACCAAGTGGATGGCGATCGGCCAGCTCGTCCAGCTGCTCTTCGAGATCGCCCTGGCCATCGCCTGGTCCGTGTTCACCGGCGGCGGCTCGCTGGTGGCGCTGGAGTTCAAGAAGCTCCTGACCCGGCAGTTCCTGCTCTGGCTCGTCAAGAAGCTCCTCACGCTGATCGCCATGCACACCTTCGGCGGCATCGTCGGCGGCCTGATGCTGGACGCGATCATCCAGGGCATCCAGTTCCAGCACGGTGACCGCCACGAGTGGGACAAGGACCTCACCAAGCAGGCGGCGATCTTCGGCGCGATCAGCGGCGCGATCGGCGGACCGCTCAGCCTGCTGGGCATGGGACTGGGCAAGCTGCTCGGCCCGCGGCTGAGCAAGCTGTTCGTGGAGAGCGCCCTCAAGGACGTCATCAAGGGCCTGACCGGGGGCGTCGGCAAGGACCTGGCCGGCGGTGTGGCGGGCGGCGCGCTCAAGGGGATCGGCAAGGAGCTGGGGGAGGGCGCTGCGGCGGGCGCGCTCAAGGGGATCGGCAAGGACCTCGGAGAGGGCGTGGCCGGCGGCGCTCTCAAGGGCGCGGGCAAGGAGGCCGGCGAGGGCTTCGGCCGTCTGCTCGGCAACGAGGCGGCCGAGCGGTTCGCCAACGGCATCACCACCCTCCTCAAGGAGAACTCCCAGTACCTCGCCAAGGGCTTCAAGGGCGGGCGCAAGGTGGGCGCCGCGATGGGCCAGAAGTTCGTGCGCCAGCTCGGCGAGCTCTTCGAGAAGGAGCTCGGCCAGGAGATCGGCGAACAACTCGCCCGCGACATGGGCGAGCAGATCGGCAAGCAGTTCGTCCAGCACTCGCTCAAGACGGTGGCCAAGGAGAGCAGCCAGGAGGCGCTCAAGGAGGCCTTGGAGAACCTCGCCAAGGACAGCGGCAAGGTCGCCCTCACGCCCGAACTCAAGCTGCTGGTCGAGAAGATGCCCGAACTCGCCGGCGGCATCAACAAGATGGACAAGATGTTCCACCTCGGGGCAGTCCTGGGCAGCCAGTTCGAGTCGGGCATCAACCAGTACCTCACCGAGGGCATCTACAACACGATCTACAACGGCGAGTGGTCGGCCAGCGGGATGAGCTTCGTCGGCGGCTTCATGATGGCCGGCATGCGGCACATGATCATGGGCCTCGCCTCGCCGCTGACCCTGCGCTACGCCGACTACGTCCGAGGCCTGGAGAGCTCTCGGATCACCGAGGAGAACGGCGGGTTCTACGGCCCGACCGACATCCGGACCTTCCTGTCGGTGATCAGCAACATGGGCGGCCACGCGGCGCCCTTCCCGGTGCCCCGCCCCGGCCACATCGACCAGATCGGCGGTACGCGGCTGTCGGGCGGTGACGGCGCCTCGATCAAGTCCGACGGCGTCTCGATCAGGACCGAGGGCACCGGCTCGCTGTCCGGCTCCACCCTGCTGGACTCCGGCAGCCACCACCCGGAGGAGAACGGCGACGGCGTCCTCGCCGACCCCGCGGGCAAGAGCAGCTTCCACTCCTCGGTCGACGGCGGCTGGGACCCCAAGGCCCCGGTCCGGCCGGTCGAGACCCAGTCCCGCGGCGACGAGCGCAACGCCGCGTCCGGGCCGCCCAAGCCTCCGGCCGCGTCGGGAGGCCAAGGCGAGCGGGACACCGTCGTCCCGCCGCCCGTGCCGAGGAAGACGGACGGCGGGGCGGAGAACACCACCACCACCGGGGGCGGCGGGCGGAACGCGGACGGCGGAGCCAAGGCGGGCAACGGCGGCGAGCGCGGCAGCACCGCGACGGCCTCCGCCGACGCCAACGGCCAGAGCGGCGCCGTCAAGCCCCAGGCACAGCCGCAGGCGCAGCCCAAGCCGGACCCGTCGCGCCGCACCACCGTCGTCGACGAGCACGGCGAGGCGCCCCTGCACGAGTCCACGACCACGCGCACCGGCGGCACCGTGAACGGCACCCAGCCGCAGCCGCAGGAGGGCGGCTCCCACCGCAGCCCGGCCGCCTCGCCGCCACCACCGCCGATCCGCACCAGCGCCGGCGGCCCCGGCGACGGCGCGGTGCCGGCCACCCCCAACCGCCCCGACCCGAACCACACCGATCCGAACCGCCCCGACCCCAACCACAGCGACCCCAACCACAGCGACCCCAACCTCCCCGACCCGAAGACTCCCCAGGGCCCGGGCCCCGACCCGCAGGTCCCGCCGCCGCCCGCCACCCCGCCGCGCGACCCGAAGCCCAACGGCCCGGGCCCCGACCCGCACACCCCTGACACCCCGCCGTCCTCCTCCGCCACCTCCGCCGGCCACCTCTACCACCAGGTCGACGCCCCCGAGCACGCCAAGGCGCCCGCCGGCGACGAACGGCGCACCGCCTGGCGGGACAAGCAGCAGTCCCTCGCCGACGACCACGACGCCCGGCTCGCCGAGGCCGAGCGGCAGGAGGCGGACCGCCGTGCGATCGAGGACCGGCTGACGGAGGGCGCCGCCCTCCTGCCCCGGGAGCTGCGCGCCCTGGTGACGCCCGACTCGCCGGTGTGGCGCCGGGCCGCGGAGACGATGCGGGAGGACCTCGAAGCGCGCCCGCACGAGCGGGAGGAGATCCTCGCCGGTGCTACGGACCGCCTGGAGCTGACCGGCGCCCGCGAACTCGCGCTCACCTTCGCCGTCGGCCGCTTCGAGCGGCTGCTGGCCGACCGCGGCCTGGGCCCGGAGCACTCCGGCGACCACACCCTCACCGGGATCCGCCGCGACGCCTCGGAGAAGTTCCGGGCCGACGCCGAGCAGGACATCGCCCAGCTGTTCACCGCCCGCACCGACCTCACCCCCGAGCGCAACGCCCTGGCCGCCCGGGCCCTGGAGCGCCGCCTGCGCGAGGCCGGCCGGGAGCTGGACGTCCGCCAGGCGCGGGCCCAAGCGCTTGAGCAGGTCGACCGGGTGGTCGACGACGCCCACGACCGATGGTCGGCGGACGAGCTCTCCGACCGCGACCGCGCCCTGCTGGAGGCCGCCGGCCTGACCGGGGACGTCCGGCTGACACCCGAGGTCCGCGACCAGCTGGCCGAGGCCCTGCGGGAGCGGCTGGCGGACCTGCACGGAGGCGACGAGGGCCCCTCCCCGCGGATCGAGGAGGAGGGCGGCGAGGACCTCGCCCCCGTCGACCCGACCCGCCTGGACCGCACCCGGCTCGAAGCCGACTTCCAGGAGGCCCTGGAACGCCACCGGGCCGGGCTGTCCCACGACTTCACCGTCCAGGCGGTGCGCGAGGCCGGGCTCAAGCGCTCCGCCGACGCGGTGGACGACGCCGCTGCGGCGTGGAAGGACACCGCCGCCGACCAGTTCGGCCCCGAGGCGCTGCGCGAACTCGGCCTGGCCGACGGCCCGTCCGCGCGCGCGGTGGCCGCCGCCCGCGCGGATCTGGCCCGCCGCGCCGACCGCCTGGTCGCCGAGCACACCGCCGCCGACCGCGACCCCGCCCACCTCAAGGCGGAACTGGACAAGCTCACCTCCCGGGCCGAGGCCAACCGCCTGCTGGCCCTGCACGGTGCCCGGGAGGAGGCGCTGCGCGCCGCCGAGGACAGCGCCCGGACCCACGTCCCGCGCGACCTGGGCGGCCCGGAGAGCGCCACCGAGCACGCCCCCGAGCACGCCACCGAGCACGACGGCGACGCCGCCGCCTCCGTCGAGATGGCCCTGGGCCCGGTGCGCGGCACTCGCACCGATCGCACCGAACCGTCCGCCACCGACGCCGCCCGCCGGGTCCGCGAGGGCTACACCGAGCGCGTCCGCGCCGCCTTCGAGGAGACCTTCCGCGCCCTGCTGCGCGATCCGGGCGCCGACCACCGCGCCGAGCTGCCCGAACAGGTGGCCCGCTGGCGCGCCGAGCGCGACCGGCTGACCGAGGGCCTGGCGGAGCACGTCGCCTTCGAACGCGCCGTGCTGCCGGCCCGCGAGCGCGCCGCGGCCGGCTACGACCGGCTCGCCGAGGACCGCCGGGTGCCGGAGGCGGAGATCCGCAAGCTCAAGGGCGAGTACGGCGACGACTTCTTCGACGCCTACCGGGAGCACTGGGCGCCCGAGGACCTCGACGGCGAGCGCTGGCGCGGCCACGAGGCCACCCACGAGAACGTCTTCGGCCGCCGCCCCGAGCCCACGCCGGAGCCCTCGCGCGAGCCTGCGAACGAGTCTTCGCACGAGCCCGCGAACGAGTCCTCGCGCGAGCCGGAGCCGACCCCCGTACCCGAGGAGAAGCCCACCCAGGACACCCCGTCGGGCCCGCTCACCCGCCCCACCGACACCGGCTCCGACACCCCCGACACCCCCGACACCGCCCCCAGGACGCCGGCCGCCGCACCGCCCGCCCAGCCGCCCGCCGTGCCGCCCACGGCCGTACCGCCCGCGGACCCGCGCCCGCTGCTGCCCGCCTCCGCCTGGGCCGACATCCGCACCCTCGCACCGTCCGCCCGCATGGACACCGTCCGCTTCGACGCCCGCGTGCGCGGCCAGGACAACCCGGGCGCCATCGCCGGCCCCAAGGTGCGCGAGCAGTACGAGAACCGGGTACGGCGCCCCGGCGGCCTGCCCCGCTCCCAGCGCAGCCTCGGCGACCTGCACGGCGCCGACACCGCGATCACCTACGACGTGCGGCGCTTCGAGGCCCAACCGGACCACTGGGTCACCGAGTTCACCCTGAACCTCCACCTCAAGGGACCGGACGGCAAACCCCTCCCCGAGGCCGCCGCCACCCGCGTGCTCGACCGCGCCCGCGCCGTCGTCGCCGACCGCTTCAACGAACGCCACCGCCTGCCCGGCGGCGACCAGGTCCACCTGCGCCTGGAGAGCGCCCCGAAGGCCGCCGGCGCGCACCAGAGCATCACCGTCCTGCCCGGCACCGGCCGCAGCGACCAGCTCCACTGGTACGACGGCAGCGCCCCCGGCGTGCTGCTGCACGAAGTGCTGCACTTCCTCGGCCTGCCCGACGAGTACGTCGAACCGGCCGCCAGGCCCGGCGACGCCTTCGCACTGCGCCGCCGCGACCGCTGGGCCGGCGAGAACGGCGTCATGGGCACCGCCGCCCACCGCGACGACTTCACCGTCCTGCCCCGCCACCTCCAGCGCATCGAGGAGGTCCTCCACTCGGGCCCCGTCCTGCGCGACCTGACCCACGGCCAGTACCTCACCCACCAGGAGAGCGAGGTGAGGTCCCCGGCGGCCGTCCATGACGAGCCGACCGTCGGAGAGCACCTCTCACACGGGGAACCGCCTGCCGCGCCGTTGCCTCCCGTCGACCCGACGGCGGTTGACGTGGCTCGCCGGCATCTCGGCGCCGCGTCGCAGAACCCGGTCCTGTTCGAGTACATGGGGTGGCTCAGGAACCGCGGTTTCACGAGCAAGCGTGACGAGGAAGGCATGATCAAGGACCGGGAGGGGCCGGACTACGAGTCGCTGCTGCTCGATGTGCAGAGGTTCCTCGACCATGCGCAGACGCTGCGTCCGGCGGGGGAGGAGCCGGGTCAGCCCCTGAGCGTGTACCGGGCGGTGAAGATGGATCCGCAGTCGCGTGAGCGGGAGTCCTTCACCGAGTTGTTGCCGGCGTCGACGTCGTTCAGTCGGGAGTTCGTGCAGGAGTGGATGTCGAACGGCGGTGGTGCGGACAACTACGGGTTGTTCGAGATCAAGGTGCCGTTGGAGCACCCGATGCTGGCGTTGTCGTTCCCGCCCGGCCATGCCAGGACGGAACACGACCCGCGGCCGGTGAACGAGGCGCAGTCGGAGGTGACGCTGGGTCCGTCCCGGCTGTCGGTGACCGGCCGTGACGACTCGGGCGGCTACCACGTCATCAAGGTCGACGCCTCGCCGATGACGGTGGACGACATCCGCGGCGAGGTCGCCGACTGGTCCAGCAGCATGTCGATCCCGGAGGCCTTCCAGCGCTTCACCGACTTCTACACGTCGGAGTCGCTGCTCGCCGCCTACCCCAAGGACCTCGGGTCTCAGCACCGCATCACCGAGACGTGGTCGTCGGACGGCCTCACGAAGACCGTCAAGATCGAGTACCCGCACGAGAGCCTGCAAGGCCAGTACGTCCAGGTGGAGGTCCGGCACGAGGGCGAGTCCGTGTCGGTCACCCTGCGCACCACCGAGGACGCGGTCGAGGGCGACGAAGCCCCTGTGCGTATTCGGGCGGCCTACAGCGGCAAGACCATCGGGGAGGTGTTCGGCAGCCTTCGCACTCGGAAGCTGCAGGAGAACTCCAGCTTCGAGTCGATCGAGCTCCCCTTCGACTGGTACGCCCCCGAGTTGACGGAGGGTAACAACCTCCATGAGATGGTCTCGGCGCCGTTGCCTGCGGTCGATCCGTTCGTGGTGGACCTGGCGCGTCAGCACCTCGATGCCGCGAAGCAGGACCAGGCCCTGTTCGAGTTCATGGGGCGGATCAAGGCGGGTGCGTTCACGAGTCGGCGTGACGACGAGGGCATGCTCAAGGTGCGGGAGGGGGAGCGCTACGAGTCGCTGTTGGTCGACGTGCAGAGGTTCCTGGACCACGCGCAGGCGTTGAACCAGGCCGGGACGCACCCGGCTGGGCAGTCCCTGAGCCTGTTCCGGGCGGTGAAGTTGGACGCCCGGTCGCGTGAGCGGGAGTCCTTCACGGAGCTGTTGCCGGCGTCGACGTCGTTCAGCCGGGAGTTCGTGCAGGAGTGGATGTCCAATGGTGGTGGTGCGGACAACTACGCGCTGTTCGACATCAAGGCGCCGTTGGAGCACCCGATGCTGGCGCTGTCGTTCCCGCCCGGACACGTCCGGGCGGAAGGTGACCCGGATCCCGTGAACGAGAACCAGTCGGAGGTGACGCTCGGTCCGTCCCGGCTGTCGGTGACCGGCCGTGACGACTCGGGCGGCTACCACGTCATCAAGGTCGACGCCTCGCCGATGACGGTGGACGACATTCGCAGCGAGGTCGCCAACTGGTCCAGCGGCATGTCGATCCCGGACGCGTTCCGGCGCTTCACCGACTTCTACACCCCGGAGTCACTGCGCGCCGCCTACTCCTTCGACTTCAATCCCCAGCACAGCATCACCGAGTCGTGGTCGCAGGACCGCCGCACGAAGACCGTCCGGATCGAGCACTCCCACCCGGACCTGAACGGGCAGTTCGCCGAGGCGACGATCCGGCACGAGGACGACGGGTCCGTATCGATCCGCTGGGGCACCAGCGACGACACCGAGCCGCGCGAGCCGATGGTCTTCAATGCCGACAACATCGGCAACGTCAGCGGCGGCCTTCGTTCGCAGACGCTGACCGAGAACCCCAGCTTCGAGTCCCTCGACCTCCCCGTCGACTGGTACAGCCCGGACTACGACTGGCACGAGCCGGAGGCGGCGCCCGCGGAGGACGCCGATCACCACCTGACGGACATCGACGGCAACGACTTCCACCAGCCCGCAGCTTCGCCGTTGCCCGCCGCCGATCCCCTCGCGGTGGACCTGGCCCGCCAGCACCTCGAGGCTGCGAACCAGAACCAGGCCCTGTTCGAGTTCATGGGGCGGATCAAGGCCGGTGCGTTCACGAGCCGGCGTGACGACGAAGGCATGCTCAGGGTCCGGGAGGGGGAGCGCTACGACTCCCTGCTGCACGACGTGCAGACGTTCCTCGACCACGCGCAGGCGCTGCGCCCGGCGGGTGAGCAGTCAGGGCAGTCAGGGCAGTCCCTGAGCCTGTTCCGGGCGGTGCGGATGGATCCGCAGTCCCGGGAGCGGGAGTCCTTCACCGAGCTGCTGCCCGCTTCGACGTCGTTCAGCCGGGAGTTCGTGCAGGAGTGGATGTCCAATGGTGGTGGTGCGGACAACTACGCGCTGTTCGACATCAAGGTGCCGTTGGAGCACCCGATGCTGGCCCTGTCGTTCCCGCCCGGCCATGCCAGGACGGAACACGACCCGCAGCCGGTGAACGAGGCGCAGTCGGAGGTGACGCTGGGCCCCAGTCGCCTGACGGTGACCGGCCGTGACGACTCGGGCGGCTACCACGTCATCAAGGTCGACGCCGAGCCCATGACGGTGGACGACATCCGCAGCGAGGTCGCCAACTGGTCCAGCGGCACGTCGATGGCGGACGCGTTCCGGGGCTTCGCCGACTTCTACAGCCCGGCTTCGCTGCGGGCCGCCTATCCCCACGACTTCAACCCGCAGCACCGCATCACGGAGACGTCGTCGCCGGACGGCCTCACCAGGACCGTCAGGATCGAGCACTCCCACCCGGATCTCAACGGGCAGTTCACCGAAGTGACGATCCGCCATGAAGGCGAATCCGTCTCGATCCTGTGGCGCTCCAGCGACGACACCGAGCCGCGCGAACCGATGCGCTACACCGCCGAGAACATCGGCGAGGTGAGCGGGAGCCTTCGCTCGCAGACGCTGACCGAGAACCCCAGCTTCGAGTCCCTCGACCTCCCTTGGGAGTGGTACAGCCCCGACTACGACTGGCACGACCCGGAGGCGGCGTCCGCGGAGGACGCCGACCACCACCTGACGGACCTCGACGGCGACGACCTCCACCAGCCTGCCGCCGCTCCGCCGTTGCCCGCCGCCGATCCGTTCGTGGTGGACCTGGCGCGCCAGCACCTCGATGCCGCGAAGCAGGATCAGGCCCTGTTCGAGTTCATGGGGCGGATCAAGGCGGGTGCGTTCACGAGTCGGCGTGACGACGAGGGCATGCTCAAGGTGCGGGAGGGGGAGCGTTACGAGTCGCTGTTGGTCGATGTGCAGCGGTTCCTGGACCACGCGCGGGCGTTGCGTCCGGCGGAGGAGGGGTCGGGTCGGTCCCTGAGCCTTTTCCGGGCGGTGAAGTTGGACGCCCAGTCGCGTGAGCGGGAGTCCTTCACGGAGCTGTTGCCGGCGTCGACGTCGTTCAGCCGGGAGTTCGTGCAGGAGTGGATGTCGAACGGCGGTGGTGCGGACAACTACGCGCTGTTCGACATCAAGGTGCCGTTGGAGCACCCGATGCTGGCGCTGTCGTTCCCGCCCGGACACGTCCGGGCGGAAGGTGACCCGGATCCCGTGAACGAGAACCAGTCGGAGGTGACGCTCGGTCCGTCCCGGCTGTCGGTGACCGGCCGTGACGACTCGGGCGGCTACCACGTCATCAAGGTCGACGCCTCGCCGATGACGGTGGACGACATCCGCGGCGAGGTCGCCAACTGGTCCAGCAGCATGTCGATCCCGGACGCGTTCCGGCGCTTCACCGACTTCTACACCCCGGAGTCACTGCGCGCCGCCTACCCGCGCGACCTCACGGACTTCCACCGCATCACCGAGGAGACCTCGCCGGACGGCCGCACGAAGACCATCAGGATCGAGCACACCCACGAGCAACTGGCCGAACAGTTCGCCGAAGTGGCGATCCATCACGGCGGCGACGGATCCGTGTCGATCCGCTGGAGCACCAGCGAGGACACCGAGCCGCGCGAGCCGATGGTCTTCAACGCCGACAACATCGGCGACGTCAGCGGCGGCCTGCGCTCGCAGAAGCTGACCGAGAACCCCAGCTTCGAGATGCTGGACCTGCCCTGGGACTGGTTCGACTACACCGCGCCCATGCCGGAGGACATCGGGCAGCCGCTGTCGGCCTTCGGCGGTGGCGCCAAGGGCTGGCGGATCGGCGAGGCCGACATGCCGCAGGCGGAGCGCGACGCGCTGGCGCACTTCCCGGAGCAGCCCGGGGTGTTCGTCGTCCCCGTCCACACCGACGAGGCCACCGGGCGGCCGGTCTGGCCCAACGGGCCGGACGGCACGCTGTCGGCGTACCAGACGGCGGGTGTCCTGGCCCGCCTCCGCCGGGCGGGGATCTGGAACGGCACCGACACCGTGCAGTTCGTGGCCTGCAACCTGGGCCGCGGGCCGGGGCGCGAGTTCGTCGACGAGGTGATGCTCCGGCTCAAGGAGCTGGACCTGGGCCCGCGGGCGCTGGCCGCGACCGGCCCGGTGTACTTCGCCCCGCGGGGCGAAGGCGGCCCGGGGCACCTGGTGGTCGCCTCCGACATCGGCTTCACCGAGAGCGGCCACCCGGTCATGGTGGGCGGTGACCACTGGTTGGAGTTCCAGGCGGTCCGGGACGGCGACTCCGGTCAGATCCACGTCCAGGTGGAGGAGCGCGGGGCCCACCGGGCGCCGGACGGCTCCTTCCACGACCACCCCGAGGGCTACGGCCTGGTGGAGTCGATAGCACCGGAGCACCGCAACCCCCAGGCGGTGAAGTACGCCGAGCCGACCCCCGAGCAGGCGGCAGCCGCAGTGGCGCTGTCAGTGGACCACCTGACCGCAGCCCCACCCGACAGTCCGCTGCGCACATTCATGGGACAGATCAAGAACGGGGTCTTCACCAATCTGCGCAACCCGGAGGGCAGGCTCTTCCAGCGGGAGGGCACGGTGACCTTCGACAAGATGATGGGCAATCTGCGGACGTTCTACAACCACGCGGAGCGCCTGCGCCCCCCGGAGGGACATCCGGGCGCCGAGGGAACCGTGCTCCTGTACCGCGCGGTGCGGATGGAGCCGCAGACCCGGCAGCAGGAGAGCTTCACCGACGTCCTGCCCTCCTCCACCACCTACGACCGGGCGTTCGCCCAGGGCTGGATGTCGAACCCCGACCGCTACGCGCTGTTCGAGATCCAGGTGCCGCTGTCCCACCCCATGCTGGCGCTGTCCTTCCCGCCGGGGCACGCCGCGGCGCACGGCCACTTGGACGAGGTGAACACGACCCAGTACGAGGTGACGCTCGGCCCGAGCCGACTGACGGTGACCGGCCGGGAGGAGGACGGCCCGTTCCACGTCATCCGGGCGGAGGCTGAGCCCATGACGCTCCACGACGTCCAGGAGACGATCGCGGGCTGGGTGAACGAGACCCCCGTCAGGGAGGTGTTCGACCTGTTCGCCGTTTTCTACAGCGAGCAGGCGCTGCGCGCGGCCTTCCCCGAGAACCTGCGGGCCGACTTCCGTGTCACCGAGCGCCTGTCCGCGGACGGGCGGGAGAAGACGGTCGAGATCACCTCGACCCACCCGAAGCTGACCGGCCAGAACGCGACGGTGCACCTGCGCCTGGAGGAGGGAGAGAACGGGAACGAGACCCTCCTGTTGCGGACCCACAACACCGAGGACGCCGGCTGGGGCGATCCCCCGTTGGAGTTCCAGTACACGAGAGAAACCCTGCACGAGGTGGTCAACAACCTGCGGGCAGGCACGCTGGACAAGATAGCCCCCTTCGACACGATCAACCTCCCGAGCGGCTTCCTGTGGACCGACCCGGTGCCGGAGGCGGGCGAAGTCGGCGCGCCGCTCAGTGCGTTCGGCGGCCCCGGCAACGGCTGGTGGCTCGGCCACCCCGAGCCGTCGGCGGCGGAGCGGTACGCCCTGGCGCGCTTCCCCGCGCAGGACGGCGTGTTCACCCTGGCCGTGCACACCGACCCCGACACCGGCCTGCCGCTGCCGCTCGGCACCGACCCCGAAACCGGCGAGCCGGTGGAGCTGACCGAGGACCGGCTCGTCGGGATCCTGGCCGGACTGCACCAGGGCGGTGTCTGGAACGGCACCGACCGGCTGCAACTCGTCTCCTGCAACCTCGGGCGGGCGCCCGGGCTCGAGTACACCACCGAGGTGATGCGCCAGCTCGGCCTGGCTGACCTGGGCAGCAGCGCACTGGTCGCCACGGGCCCGGTGTACTTCACCCCGCGCGTGGACGGCACGGACGGTCCCGGGCACCTGGTGGTCGCCTCCGCCGTCGGCTTCACGGCCGACGGCCACCCGGCCGTCGTCGCCGGCGGGCACTTCCTGGAGGTCGAGCGGCCCACGGCCGAGGGCCAGGCGCCCGTGATCGTCGACCGCGGCGCCCACCTGCCCGCCCCCGTCTACCCGGACCGCGACCGCGACCGCCCCGAGGGCTACGACAGCGCCGCCCCGGGCACCCTCCACCCCGACCGCGAACCGGAGGGCGCCCTGGCTTTCGCGAACAAGAAGAAGACCACCAAGACCGCTCCGCCCGAGACCACCAAGACCGCTTCCCCCGAGACCACCGAGTCCGCTCCGCCCGAGACCACCAACTCCGCCGAGCGGATCGCGGACGTGCTGTCGGGCGGGCAGCGGTCGGCCGAGGCGCAGGAGGTGGCGAAGCAGCCGGAGGGAACGGTGGCGAAGGGCAAGGAGAGGGCCGATGAACCGAAGCCGGTTCCGGCGGCGGAACCGGACCCCGACTCCGTGGCCGCGGCGACGGTGGTCCTGAAGGACTCACTCCTCCAGCAGCTCTTCACCGGCACCGACAAGAGCCTGACCTACGCCGTCATCTCCCTGGCGCTGAAGGGCGACAAGAGCTGGGAGACGGCCGCGGCCGTCACCAACGGCCATGACGAATCCATCAACGACAGCCGCTCGCTCCAGGCCGCCGACCGGTGGGCGAAGGAGAACGGCTTGCCGACACAGCGCTACGACGCCGAGGTGAAGGGCCTGGCGAAGGCGTTCCAGCAGATGAAGGAGTGGGGCTTCGAGCAGGTCCCCCATCCCTCTGGAAAGCCGCCGGAGAAGGCGGTCTCCCGACAGCCGGGCGCCGGACTGCCCGCCCAGCCCGAGGGCGTCCTCACCGTGCTCTCCTCCCGAGGCACGTGCGCCAGCTGCAAGTCCGTCGTCAAGGACTTCCAGGAGGCGTTCCCGGGGGTCGGCGCCTACGTGGGGTACACGATCGCCGCCGGGCAGAAGTCGACGCTGTCGAACCAGCCCCGCACCTACCACAGGGGCGGCAAGGACGTGGAGGGCGTCATCGAGTACGGGTGGAATGACGTGGCCAGGCTCAACTCCACCAGCGCGTACGTGCCCAAGGGGAAGGACATCGCCTTCAGGTACTTCCCCGCGAAGAACGACGAGGCCGCCTGGGCCCGGCGGCTCGAGGAGCGGGCGGCCGAGCAGGAGGCGGCGGCGCGACGGGCGGCCGAGGAGGCGGCGCGGGCGGCCGAGGCCAATGCCACGAGCGTGGTCGACCAAGGGATCAAGCCGGCGCCGGCCAGGCAGGTCACGGAGTTCGCCAAGACCTACAAGGGGAAGCCCGAGGACTTCGTCAAGGAACTGGACAAGGTCATGAAGAAGGGCATCATGGCGTGGAAGCCCAGCGCCGAGGTACAGGCCGCCCTCCTGCTCTGGTACCAGAAGGACCCCAGGCCCGACCTCAAGGGCAGTACCGCCTGACCGGCGGAACGGCCACCGGGTGAACGCCGCCCGCGCCCGGAGCCGTTGACCGGGTGAGGGCGCCCCGGTGCGGGGCCACGAGAGCGGGAGCACGACGCGTGGAACAGCAGCAAGGGCAGGCGGCGGAGCCGGAGTTCCGGCTGGCGGCGGTGTTCGGCACGGTCGACCCGGTGGCCGGGCCCGGTTTCGCGCCGGACCACCCGCTGGTGCGCGACGCCGGGCAGCGGGCCGCCCTACTGGCGTACCTGCGGTCCGGCGCGGAGGTGCTGGTGACGCCGATGCTGATGGACGACGTCTTCGACACCTCCCGCCGGGGCGCCGTCCCGATGAACTACCGCACCGACGGCGAGTGGATCTGGACCGACACCGTCGCCTACTACCTGGAGGAGTACGACCTCGCGCCCGAGCCCGGGCTGCTCGCGCACCTGCTCGGGCGCACCGGGCCGTGCCCGCAGCCGTCGCCGCAGGCCCTCGGGCGGGCGGTGGACTTCGTGCTGAAGCCGCCCCGCCAGGACGAGCCGGCCTGGAGCCTGGAGATCGGCTGAACCCGACGCGACGTGCCGTCCGTCGGTCTGGGGGAGGGGCGGTTTTCGCCGCGCGGCGGTTCGGCCGCGCGGGGCGGCCCCGTCGGGCGTCGTCCAAGGCCAGGGAGCGTGGGTGGGCAGGGAACGTAGTGCGCGGGGAAACGGGTCCTCCGTCGGGGGCATCCAGCTGCCCGCGGTGGCCTGGGAGGTGCCGGAGCCGGCCGCCGAGGCCGGGAAGGCGGGCGTGGCACCGGCCGCCGTCGAGGCGGGAGCTGCGGCGGTGGGAGCCGCCGGTGCGGTGCCCGAGGTCAGGGAGAGCGGCGCGACGGCGGTGGAGGCCGCCGGCCAGGCCCGCCCGGGCGTGACCGCCGCGCCCGCGCCGGCCGCCGCGACCGAGGAGGAGGCCGCAGGGCGGCGCATCCCCAAGCCGATGGTGGCCGCCGCGGTGATCGCGGGCCTGGTGCTGGTCGGGGTGCCGCTGGGCATCGCGGGCTTCGGCGGGGACGGCCCCGGCACCCCCGGCGCCGACGGGCCGCCGCCCGCCGGCTTCTCCGCGCCCGACGGCGGCGGCAACGGCTACGTCCCCGGCGCCGACGCACCCGGCAACCCGCCCGGCGACCAGCCGCTGCAGCCCGGCCAGCCCGCTGAGCCGGGCCAGCCCGGCCAGCCGGCCGGCGCCCAGCCCGGTGAGGGCGCGGTGGTGCCCGCTGCGGCGGCCGCCGGGGCCGCGCTGCCCGGCATCGCCGCCGGCCAGGGCACCCCGGGCACCGATCATGCCGCCGCCGGCGCGCCCGCCGCACCCCAGGGCGGCGGCCAGAACACCGCTCAGAACAGCGGCCAGGGCGCGGGCCAGGGCGCGGGGCAGGGCTCCGGCCAGGGCGGCGGCGCACCGCAGACCCAGCCGCAGCCCCCCGCCAAGGCCCAGCAGCCGGCCCCGCCCCCGGACAAGCCCACCCAGCCCGCCCCGCCGCCCGCGCCCACCTACCACGGCGTGGCCGGCCCGGGCTGCGGCGGATCCACCTCCATGCAGCAGAACGGCTGGTACGACGACGGGCAGAAGGGCTGGCGCAAGAACTCCGGCGGCTACAGCGGCGACGGCTGCTCGGGCGGCTTCACCTCGATGCCGATGTCGGGCGCCGCCAACAAGGACGACAGCAGCAACTCGGTGGTGTGGACCTTCAACACCGGCTCGCTCACCACCGGCAGCTGCCGCCTGTCGGTCTACGTCCCGAACAACGGCGACATCAAGGCCGTCGGCGGCGCCCCGACCTACTACACCGTGCAGGGCCAGTCGTTCAACGTGAACCAGACCTCCTCCCGCGGCCAGTGGGTCCCGGCGGGCACCTTCCCGCTCAGCGGCGGCCGGATCGCCGTGGTGATGCACAGCCGGGGCCAGGACTGGGTCGGTGACAGCGTCAAGACCTACGCCCACCACGCCGCCTCCGCCGTCAAGGCCGACTGCACCGGCTGACCCCGGCTGACCCCGGCCCCGCACCCCCCGTACGGACCCCGTACGAACCCGCACGACCGAGCACCACCGGCACCACAGCCACGAACGACGGAGGAGAACGCCCCATGACCCGCCATGTGCTGACGGTCGGTGCGGAGCCGCGCGAGGGCGGCTACCGCACGATCGGCGCCGCCCTGGAGGCGGCCCGCAGCGGAGCGGTGATCAGCGTCCGCCCCGGCCGCTACGACGAGAACCTGGTGATCACCAAGATGGTGACCATCACCGCCGAGGAGGCCCGCGGCAGCGTGCGCATCTCCCCGCGCCGGGGCGCCGTCGTCCAGGTCGTCGCCGAGGCCGTCCAGCTCACCGGCCTGGTCCTCCAGGGCCAGGACGAGGAACTGCCCACCGTCGACGTCCCGCGCGGCCAGGCCGCCCTCCAGGACTGCGAGGTGGTCGGCAACTCCTGGACCGCCGTCCTCACCCGCGGTCAGGGCTCCCTGGCCATGCGCGGCTGCCGGGTCGTCAACCCGGCCGGCGCCGGCATCGTCGAGACCTCCACCGGCACCAGCGTCATCGAGGACTGCACCATCGAACACCTCGGCAGCTCCGCCGTCGTGATCGGCGAACGCGCCAACCCCGTCGTGCGCAACTGCGTCCTGCGCGACGCCCGCGGCAACGGCGTGTGCGCCAACGGCGAGGGCCGCGGCTCCATCGAGGACTGCGAGATCTCCGCCACCGACAAACCCGGCATCGCCCTGGAGGAGCACAGCACCACCCGGGTCCTGCGCACCACCGTGCGCGACGTCGCGATCGGCGTCTACGTCAGCTCCACCGCCCAGGTCCTGCTGGAGGACTGCAACCTGGACACCACCCGCGGCCACGGCCTGGTCCTGGCCGGCGCCACCGACCCGCTGGTGCGCCGCTGCCGCACCGCCCGCACCAAGGGCCACGGCATCCACGTCACCGGCCGCTCCCGCGGCCGCTTCGAGGAGTGCCAGGTCGCCGACGCCCAGGGCACCGGCGTCCTGGTCGACGAGTCCTCCAGCCCGGTCCTGACCCGCACCACCGTCACCGCCGGCGCCGGCGACGCCGTCGACCTCACCGGCGAGAGCGCCGCCGAGTTCGACCGCCTGGAGGTGCGCGGCGCCGCCGGCAGCGGCGTCGTCGTGCGCGACGGCGCCAACCCGCTGCTGCGCCGCCTGGACGTCGCCGAGGTCGGCGGCCACGGCGTCGAGGTGCTGCGCGAGGGCCGCGGGCGCCTGGAGTCCTGCCTGCTGCGCACCGGCGCGCGCGCCGCCCTGCGGGTCTCCGACGGCGGCAACACCCAGGTCGGCAACACCACCGTGCGCGGCACCACCACGACCACCGGCCCCGCCGGGGCGGCCGGCGCGGGGGTCAACGGCGTCGAGATCGGCCCCGGCGGCCTCGCCTCGCTGCGCGACTGCGACATCGCCGACTGCACCGGCGACGGCCTGCTCGTCGAGGACGACGGCGAACTCACCGCCGCCCGCACCCGCGTCCACGGCAACCGCCGCCACGGCGTCCTGCTCGCCGCCGGCTCCCGGGCCGCCCTGACCGGCTGCGAACTGGCCGACAACGCCCGCGACGGCCTGCGGGTGGACTCCGAGGAACCCGTCCGCGTCACCGGCTGCACCGTCACCGGCAACCGCGGCTCCGGCCTGCGCCAGAGCAGGCCCGGCACCCGCCTGGCGGTCACCGAGCTCACCAGCCGCGACAACGCCCACGCCGACAGCCACGGCAGCGCCCAGGCCCGCCCCGGCGCCACACCCGGCACCCGCCCCACCGGCGCCGCCCCCACCGACGGCGACGCGTACGGCGACGGCTACGGACCCGGCGACGGCTACGGGCAGGGCGACGGACACGGCGACGCGTACGGGCCCGGCGACGCGTACGGCGACGGCCGCGAGAGCGCCCCCGGGCCCTACGGCGCCGCCACCGAACCCCTGCCACCGGACCCCGAGGGCCCCCAGGCGGCCCTCCAGGCCCTCGTCGGCCTGGAAGGCGTCAAGGAACAGGTCGCCACCCTGGTCAACCTCAACAAGCTGGCCCGGCGCCGCGAACAGGCCGGCATGCCCGCCCTCCCCATGGGCCGGCACCTGATCTTCGCCGGGCCGCCCGGCACCGGGAAGACCACCGTCGCCCGGCTCTACGGCAGCATCCTGGCCGAGCTCGGGGTGCTGCGCAGCGGGCACCTGACCGAGGTGGCCCGGGCCGACCTGGTCGCCGCGATCGTCGGCGGCACCGCGATCAAGACCACCGAGGTGTTCACCGAGGCGCTCGGCGGCGTGCTGTTCATCGACGAGGCGTACACCCTGTCCGCCGGAGGCGGCGGCACCGGCCCCGACTTCGGCCGCGAGGCCATCGACACCCTGGTCAAGCTGATGGAGGACCACCGCGACGACATCGTGGTGATCGTGGCGGGCTACTCCGAGGAGATGCGCGAGTTCCTCTCCTCCAACCCCGGCCTGGCCTCCCGCTTCAGCCGCACCGTCGAGTTCCGCAACTACTCGCCGCAGGAACTGGTCACCATCGTCCAACGGGCCGCCGCCGCCCACGGCTTCGATCTCGCCGAAGCCACCAGCCAGGCCCTGGAAGCGCACTTCACCCGCATGCCCAAGGGCGCGGACTTCGGCAACGGCCGCGCCGCCCGCAAGGTCTTCGAGGAGATGGTCGACCGCCAGGCCTCCCGGCTCGCCGCCCTGGCCGAGGTCACCGACGCCGACCTGCCGCTGCTGCTGCCCGAGGACCTCGGCGCCGAGGCCGTCCGCGCCCCCGCCCCCGGCACCGACGGCGGCAGCGACCTGCTCGCCCAACTGCGCGCCATGGTGGGCCTGAGCGCCGCCAAGGAACAGGTCGAGAACCTGGTCAACCTGATCACCCAGGCCCGCCGCCGCGAGGAGGCCGGCCTGCCCGCCGCCAGGATCAGCCACCATCTGGTCTTCGCCGGTCCGCCCGGCACCGGCAAGACCACCGTCGCCCGCCTCTACGGCGCCCTGCTCGCCGAACTCGGCGTCCTGCCCACCGGCCAGCTCGTCGAGACCGCCCGCGCCGACCTAGTCGGCCGTTACATCGGCCACACCGCCCAGCTCACCAAGGACGCCTTCGAACGTGCCCGCGGCGGCGTCCTGTTCGTCGACGAGGCCTACACCCTCACCCCGCGCGGCGGCGCCGCCTCCGGCGACTTCGGCCAGGAGGCCGTCGACACCCTGATGAAGCTGATGGAGGACCACCGCGACGAGGTCGTGGTCATCGTCGCCGGCTACGAGGACGAGATGCGCGGCTTCCTCGCCTCCAACCCCGGCCTGGCCTCCCGCTTCCCCCAGCAGATCGCCTTCGACCACTACAGCGCCGACGAACTCGTCACCATCGTCGCCCGCCAGGCCGAGGACGCCGGCTACCTCTGCGCCCCCGAGACCCTCACCGCGCTGGCCGCACTGTGCGCGGCCGTGCCCCGCGACCGCAACTTCGGCAACGGCCGCTTCGCCCGGCAGACCCTGGAGGCCATGGTCACCCGTCAGGCCGGACGTCTGGCCCGCCTGGAGATCGGCGACGTGTCCGAACTGAGCCTGCTGCTGCCCCAGGACATCCCCGCCCTGCTGCAGGGGAGCACGGTGTGAGCGCCCGCCGCACCGCCGGCGCCCTCACCGCCGGGGCCCTCGCCTGCGCCCTGGCCGCCGTCCCGGCCGCCGCCGCCGCTCCGGCCGCGGCGGCCCCCGGCGACCCCTCCGCCCTGCCCGTCATCGCCCAGAACCGCCCCGCCACCCGCCCCGGCGACTGCCTCAAATCCTCCGACAAGGGCACCGACCGCACCCCCTGGGCCCAGGCCTTCCTGCGCCCCGAAGCCGCCTGGCCGCTCAGCCGCGGCGCCGGAGTGACCGTCGCCGTCGTCGGCTCCGGCGTCGACGGCGCCTCCGGCGTCCTGGGCGAGCGCCTGGTACCCGGCCCGCGCGAGTACGGCACCGGCGACTCCACCCGCGACTGCGTCGGCCACGGCACCTTCCTCGCCGGACTGATCGCCGCCCGTCACCAGGACGGCACCGGCTTCGCCGGCATCGCCCCCGAAGCCCGGATCCTCGCCGTCGCCGTCACCGACGACACCGGCACCACCACCCCCGCCCTCCTCGCCAAGGGCATCCGGGACGCCGCCGACGCCGGCGCCCGCATCATCGCCTCCGCCCTGCCCCTGCCCGCCGGCGACACCGCCCTCGACGACGCGCTGCGCCACGCCGACACCAAGGGCGTCCTGGTGATCGCCCCCGCCACCCCCGACCAGGGCGGCGCCAACGCCAACGTGCCCTCCGCCCCGCCGCAGGTCCTCACCGTCGCCGCCCTGGCCCCGGGCGGCGGCGCGGCGGCGGGCGCGGACGGGAGCACGCGGACGGGGACGACGGGGACGGGGACGAGCGTCGGCGTGGCCCCCGCAGGCACCGCTGCCGGCGCCGGTACCGCTGCCGGTACGGGCGCCGCCGGTGCCCGGGTCGATCTGAGCGCCCCGGGTGAGGCCATGATGAGCACCGGACCGGCCGGCAAGGGCTACTTCACCGCCAGCGGCCCCAGTTTCGCCACCGCTGTCGTCGCCGGTACCGCCGCCCTGCTCCTCGGCCACCACCCCGACCTCGACCCGGCCCACCTGCGCGAGCGCCTCGAAGCCACCGCCTACCACCCCGGCACCGCCCTGCCCGACCCCCGCCTGGGCTACGGCACCGTCGACCCCCTCGCCGCCCTCACCGCCACCGTGCCCAGCGCCGCGGCCGCCCTCCCCGCCCCGCGGGCCGCCCTCCTGGCACCCCCGCCCCCGGACCCCGCCCCCGGCCGGGCTGCTGTGGTGGCTGTCGTTGTGCTGTCCACTGTCACCGTCACTGTGGGTCTGGCCGTCGTGTGTGCGGCCGCTCGCCGTCGTGGGTGGCGTCCGGGGCGTTGGCAGGTCTGACCCGGTGTCAGCGCCGCGTCTGTTGTTTTCAGCCCGTGTGTGCCGTGTGTGCCGTGTGTGCGGGGCGGTGGTGGGTGGCTCGGGCCTTTGGCTTCTTCCCGGTGTTTGTTCCGTCGGTGTTCTGCCGGCGGCAACACCATCCGGTCCGGGCTCGAGGATCACTACTGTCCGGTTCCATGGGGACGATTGCGACGTGTGCGGTCGCGTACCCGGCGGACGGTTTGACGATGATCGGCCACCTCGCTCTCCCGGCGGGTGTCGACCGCCGGCCCGCGGTGCTGCTCGGACCGGAGGGCATGGGGCTCGGCGACGTCGAGTGCCGCCGGGCCGAGGCACTCGCCGAGCTGGGATATGTGGCGCTGGCCTTCGACCTCCACGGCGGGCGCTATGTGGGCGACCCCGAGGAGATGCCGGCCCGGTGCCTGCCGCTGCTCGCCGATCCGGACCGGATGCGGGGCATCGGCCGTGCCGCGCTCGACGTGCTGCGCGGCGAACCGCGGACCGACCCCGACCGGATCGCCGCCGTCGGCTACGGCACCGGGGGCGCCGTCGCCCTGGAACTGGGGCGCGACGGCGCCGCCCTGCGCGCGATCGGGACGGTCGACGCGCTGACCACGGACCGGCCGGGCGGGGCGGCGCGCATTCGCTGCCCGGTGTGGGCCGGGGTCGGGTCGCAGGACCCGATCATGGCGCCCGCGCAACGGGACGCGTTCACCGCTGAGATGCAGGCCGCGGGTGTCGACTGGCGCCTGACGGTCTACGGCGGCGCCCTGCACGCCTTCCACCACCCCCCGGTCGACCATGCCACGGTCCCCGGCGTCGGCTACCACCCGCGGCACGCGCAGCGAGCCCGGCGCGACGTCGTCGACCTGCTCGCCGAGTGCCTGTCCGTGCCGGAGGCCCAGGGGGCATGACCCGGGCGGACAGCCTGGCGCCGAGGCCACGACGATCACTGGTCCGAGTGTTTTCGGGACGGCGGTGGAGCCTTGGCGTGCGGTGCGAGCCGTTCGCGCAACTGTCGCGCTTTTGAGGGCCCGGCCCCCGACGCCCACCCGACTCGAAGAACCGCCGCCCCGCGACCCGCCACGCCGTGGGCCTGCTCCCGCCACCGGCGAGCCCTTCCGCGGACCGGCCCACCACGAGGCCGGTACCGAACCGCGCCGGATCGATCACACGCCCAGGCCGTGGCGCCCGCTGCCACGCCTGCCACGCCTGGCACGCGGGCACGCCTGGCGCGTGGGCCGATGGGTAGGTGGGCCGACGGGCGGTGGCACCGTTGCGTGACCGTGTCCGTGGCCCGGGCCGGGGGGCGGTTCCGGTCCGTGCCGGTCCGTCCCGTCGGGATCCGTCCCCGTCGGGGTCCGTGGTGTCGGGCCCGGTGGTGGCTGGTCAGGTGTTGGTGGGGTGGATGCCTTCGGTGGCGTGGGCGGCGAGGTGGAGGTAGGCGCGGCGGGTGCGTGGGTGCAGGCGGGTGGGGTCGAAGGTGGCGCCGAGGGCGAGGTGTTCGTCGAAGGGGAGGAGGAGGGCGGCGCGGGAGCGTTGTCGGAAGTGGGTGAGGAGGTCGTCGGTGTTGATCGTGCGGTTCTTGGCGCGGATGCCGGAGATGAGGGTGATGCTGCGTCGTGCGAGGTCGTGGTAGCCGTTGGCGTGCAGCCAGTCCAGGGTGGTGTCGGCGCCGCTGGCGCCGTCGACGCTGGTGGTGGCGGTGATGACGAGTTGGTCGGCGAGGTCGAGTACGGCGTTCATCGAGTCGTGCAGCAGGCCGGTGCCGCAGTCGGCGAGGACGATCGGGTACTGGCGGGCGAGGAGGTCGACCAGTCGCCGGTAGTCCTGGCCGCCGAAGGTGTCGGCGACGGTGGGGTCGGTGTCGTTGGCCAGGACCTCCAGTCCGCTGGGGGTCAGCGAGGTGAAGCGGCGGATGTCCATGTAGCCGGTGATGGAGGGTGCGGCCGCGAGCAGGTCCTGGACGGTGGCGGGGCTCTCGCGGCGGATGCGCCGGCTCAGGGTGCCGGTGTCCGGGTTGGCGTCGACGGCGACGACCTTGTCGGAGCGGGTCTGGGCGAGGACGCTGCCGAGCCCGAGTGTCGCGGAGGTCTTGCCGACGCCGCCCTTGAGGCCGATGACCGCGATCCGGAAGGAGCGGTGCAGCGGGGTGCGGATGAGGGCCTCCAGCCGTTCCCGTTCGCCCCGCCCGCCCCGGCCCAGGCCCAGCCCGGCGCCCAGGCCGGCGCCCAGCAGCCGGGGGCGCCGGGCCGGGGCGGGCGGGGCGGCGACGGGCGCCGGCGCGGCGACGGGTGCGGGTACCGGTGCCGGTGCGGGGGCGGGCAGGGGCGGGGCGTACGGCGGGGGAGGCGGCGCCGGGAGGGCGGGCGTCGCGGGTGTGGCGGGTGTGGCGGGTGCGGGTCGGGCCTGCGGGGGGATGAGCACCGTGCCCAGGGAGTCCAGGGGGCGTCGCCAGTCGGGTTCGGCCGGGCGGGCCGGGGGCAGGAGCCCGTAGTCGGGGGAGAGGTCCCGTTCCGGGCCCCGTCCCAGCCGCCGCACCTGCTCGATGACCGTGTGGTCCGCCGCCACGCTCCGCCTCCTTGTCGCCACGCCGCCACCGCGCCGGTGCCGTACGGTCCCCCCACCTGGCACAACGGGGCGGGCCGCCGTGACCGTTCACCGCCGGGCTCGCCGGGCTCGCCGGGTGCGGCGGGTGCGGCGGGGGCGGCGGGTGCGGCGGGGGCGGTCAGGGCAGCGGGAGTTCTCCGGCGGCCGCCACCAGGGCGGGCAGCTCGCGCATGTCGTCGAAGGTGCGGGTGCCGGGGCCGGTCAGCCGGTGGGCGGGGGTGAGGCCGCCGTGGAAGCCCAGCGAGCGCATCCCGGCCGCGCGGGCGGCGGCGACCCCGTACGTGCTGTCCTCCACCACGAGGCAGGCCCCGGGCGCGACGCCCGTGGTGGCGGCGGCGTGCAGGAACAGGTCGGGGGCGGGCTTGCCGTGCGCGACGTCCTCGGCGCTGAACACCCGCCCCTGGAAGCGGGCCAGCAGCCCGGTCCGCCCCAGGGTGCGGCGCAGCCGGCCGTGACCGGAGGAGGAGGCCACGCAGTCCCGTACGCCGGCCCGCGCCAGTTGCGCCAGGGCCTCCACCACCCCGTCCACGGGGGTGAGTTCGGCGGCGAACGCCTCGTCGTACAGGTGCTGGAAGGCCTCCTCCCAGCCGGGTTCCAGCGGCACGCTCGCGTGCGCCTGCAGCTCGGCGCTCATGTGGGCGTGGCTGCGGCCGACGAAGCGCTCCACGATCTCCGCCTCGGACAGCGGCCAGCCGACCGCCGCGCACACCTGCGCGTCGATCCGCACCGCCAGGCGCTCGCTGTCCAGCAGGACGCCGTCGCAGTCGAAGATCACCAGTTCGATGGGTGTGGGCATGGCCGCCACCTTATGGCGTGTCTGACAGTTCCCGCCGGGCGCGCGACGCTCCCCCAGCCTTCGGCCGGGAGGTACCCCCAGGGCACAAGCGCGCCTCGCCGCGTCGTCGTCGGTCGCCGATGGCCCCCAGCCTTCGGCCGGGAGGCGCCCCCACCGCATGGACTCCCTCCTCCGCCTTGCGATGCACGCACCCCGACGCCGCGCGCTGATCCGACGCGAATTGTCAGACACGCCTAGGGCACGTCTTCAAAGATCAGATCCAGAGCAGGATCGAGGCGATGGTGACGGCAGCCTGGTAGGACTTGCGGGTCTTGTCGTAGCGGGTCGCTAGGCCGCGCCACTGCTTCAACCGGTTGAAGCAGCGTTCGACAACGTTGCGGAGCCGGTAGATCCGGCGGTCGAAGCCGGGTGGCCGGCCGCCGCGCGAGCCGCGGTTGAGGCGGCCGAGCGCCTGGTCGACGCGCTCGGGAATGGTGTGCCGGATGCCGCGTCGGCGCAGGTAGGCGCGGATCTTTCGGGAGCTGTAGCCCTTGTCGGCGATGACGTGGTCGGGCCGGGTGCGCGCTCGCCCCGGCCCGATCCTGGGGACGTGGATCGTCTCCAGGACGGCTTCGAGGCGGGTGCAGTCGTTGGTGTTGCCGCCGGTCAGGACGAAGGCGAGCGGGCGGCCGCGTCCGTCGCAGGCCAGGTGGAGCTTGGTGCTCAGTCCTCCGCGGGATCGGCCGAGGGCGTGATCACCCGCTTCGTCCCGGTCGCGTGCCCCTTTTTGCCGCCGGTGGCGTGCTGGTGGGCCCGCACGATCGTGGAGTCGACGGAGACCAGCCAGTCGATGTCCCCGGCCGCGTCCTTCTCGGCCTGGATCGCGTGGAGCATCCGGGAGAAGGTGCCGTCCAGCGCCCACCTGCGGAAGCGCGTGTAGAGGGTCTGCCAGGAGCCGTAGCGTTCCGGCACGTCCCGCCAGGACGTGCCGGTCCGCAGCTTCCACACGATCCCGTTCAGCACCAGCCGGTCGTCCGAACGCGGACGACCGGCCACCCCCGAAGCGGGCAGGAACCGCGACAGCACAGCCCACTCGGCATCCGACAGCTCATGACGACGCACCATGACCGACATGATCCACCATCACTTGATCAGCTTTGAAGACGACTCCTAGGGCACCGGTGATCACCGGAGTCCGTCGGGGTTCGTCGGGGTTCGTCGGGGTTCGTCGGTGGGCGTCCGGTGCGGGGCGGCTGGTGGGCTCACCGCGCCTGGGCGAGGGTGTCCAGGTGTCCGGCCCAGCGCACGAGCAGGTTCGTCAGGGTGGTGAGCTCCTGCGGCGTCAGACAGGCCGCGAGCCGTTCCCGCAGCCCGGCGACCTGCGCGGCCACGCGCCGGTGGGCGCTGCGGCCCTGCCCGGTGAGGGCGGCGCGCCCGTCCGCGTCGAGGGTGACCCAGCCGCGGGCGGCGAGCCCTTCCAGGTGCGGGCGCACGGTCGGTTCCTCGGGGCAGAGGAAGGCGGCCAGCGCCGTGTCGAGGGCGGCGGTGTCCGTCGGCCCGTGGGAGAGGGTGTTGAGCACCTGCCAGTCGCGCCGGCTCAGCGCGTCGGCGGCGAACAGGCGCGCCATGGACTGCTCGATGGCGCCGTCGATGTGGCGCAGCCAGTACCCGAGCGGGCGCTGCCCGGGCACGTCGGGCAGGTCGGCGGCGGGCACGTGCGCGGGTGTGGCGGCGGGTGTGGCGGTTTCGGGCATAACAGGTCCCCCCTGATACATGTCCTTTGACAAAAGTTGTAACCTAGCATGTATGTCTGAGCGGGAGAGGAAGTACCAGGAAACCGGGCCGGACACCGCCGTCGAGGACGCGTCCGCCGCCGCCGTCGAACGCGCCATGGTCGCCATCCGCCACAGCCAGACCCGCCGTTCGCTGGGCCGCATCGCCCGGCCCGGGGGCGCCGGCGCGATCGACCCCACCCTGTTCGGCGTCCTGGACGCGGTCGAGGCCCACCCCGGCCCGTGCGCCGTCGCCGACGTCGCCGCCGCCCTGGGCGTCGACCAGCCCCGGGCCAGCCGCCTGGTGCTGCGCACCGTCGAGCAGGGCTGGCTGGAACGCGGCAGCGACCCGCGCGACGCCCGCCGCACCCTGCTCGCCCTCACCCCCGCCGGGCGCGCGCAGGCGGAGGCCGCCCACCGGCTGCGTCGTGTGGTCTTCGCCCAGGCCATGGCGGGCTGGAGCGAGGGCGACCGCACCGCGTTCGCGCGCCTGATCACCGCCTTCGTCGCCGATTTCGCCCGTACCGTCGCGGACCGGGCGTGAACCGGTGGAGCGGTGGGCCGGGGCCCGGTTCGCCGGTCCCGGTCCCGCTCCCGGTGATGACGATCGCTCGTACGGGTGGTTCAGGTTGGGAGAGCCCCGCCGCCCGCCCCGGGGCCTCGCCCCGGAGGCTGCGGCACGACCCGTTCGCCCTCGCGGTCCGGCTCCTCGAAGCGGGCCGGGTAGCGGGCCAACTGCGCCTCGTCCACGGTGGCGCGGTCCGCGTCCTCCCGGCCGTTGCGTACCGCCGGGCGGCGCTCCGGCGTCGCCCGGTCGGCCTTGGGGTGGACCGGCTCCCACCGGCGGCCGTGGGCCTCCACCGGCGCCGTGTAGTCGTCCCGGGCGGCCCGGCTCCAGAACGTGTGGTCCACCACCACGTCGCGCCCGGCCCGCATCGGCTCCACCAACTCCCGCCGCTGCTCGCGGCGGACCTCCTCCTTGGGCCGGTCGAACGCCTCCCGCGTCGGCACCGGCCCCGCGTCGCGCCGCCCGGGCCGCCGCCACACCGCCTCGTCGATCGACAGCCGGACGCCCGCCGCGCCGCACCAGGCCCGCCGCGTAGGTGCTCTTGCCCGCCCCCGGCAGCCCGCACATCAGCACCACCGTGCCGCCCGATCCCTCTGCCACGCAACCACGTCAGCCCTGGCCCCGCGGCGGCGGGGAGCGGTCCGGGGGAGCGGGAAGCCGGCGGGGACGACTTCCCGCTCCGGCACGACGGTTTCGGCACGGCGCCGACCGCACGAAAGGACCCCCGCCCGCCCCGGCACCCGGACCGGGGCGTGCCCGGGGCGTGCCCGGGGTCGGCCTGAACCCGCCGCCACGGCGCCACCGTCCCCTTGCGAACCGGGTTGACCTCAAGGCGACTTGAGCTCCTACGGTGGGCGCGTCCCGAAGTCCGAACAGTGAAGGGGGCGCACCGCCGTGGCGTTCGAGGAGTGCCCGCACGCGGTCCTGGCCGCCCAGCCCGTCGGCGCCTGGAGCGCCGAGGTGTTCCACCGGGTGGTGGGCGCCCTGCGCGAGCAGCTCGCCGTCGAGGGCCTCACCCGGCCGCACTGGTGGACGCGCGACCACGCCGCCGCCACCCCCCCGGCCGCTGGAACCGCGCCACCCTGGTCCGGCGGCCGGCCCGCTACGACGACCTCGCCACCGACTCCACCGCCGTCTTCGACGGCCTCACCGCCCGCGGCCGGCTCCTGGAGTCCGCCGCCACCGGCGCCATGACCCTCACCGAGGACGGCGAGGCCGCCCGCCTGCGCGCCCGCGAGCGCAACCACCGCGTCCACCTCCGGGCCCACCAGGGCGTCGACGAGGCCGACGTCGTCACCACGATCAACGTGCTGCGCCGCACCACCGCCGACATGGGCGGCGAGGGCGACCTCCCGGACCGACCGGCCCGGCACGGTCCGACCGGCCCGGCCCGGCCCGGCACGGTCCGACCGGCCCGGCCCGGCCCGGCACGGTCCGACCGGACCGGCCGACCGGCCCGGCGCGGCCCGCACAGGAGGTCGACGGGGGTGGCCTCCTGTGCGGGCCCCGGATTCCGGAAAGGATCGAACAACTGCACGCCTCCTGATCTACTGTCGGATCCGGCCCGGCGAACGTCGGAGGATCCACAGGCGCGAGCGCATCGCCGTCGGCACCGCCGCCGCCGCCCTGCTCGCCCTCGGCAGCGGCCGGGCCGCCCCGGCCGACACCTCGTGGGGCGGCACCGCCCCCGCGGACACCGCCGCCCCGGCGGACACCTCCCGGGGCCGGGCCGCCCCGGCCGACACCTCGTGGGGCGGCACCGCCCCCGCGGACACCTCCTGGGGCATGGCCGCCCCCGCCGGCGGGTAGCCCCCGCCCCGCCGGAGGGGACGCGGGCCCGCGCGCGGGCACCGACCCGGCGGTGATCGCCGCGGCGTGCGCCGGGGGTGCTCCCCTTTGCGCTCTTCCGCAGCCGCCGCCGGGTCCACCACGCTGGGCCCGGACCGTCCACGGGGGCGCCGGCGGTCCTCGCCCGGGCCGTCAGGCCCCGAACCGGTCGGGAGTGCGGAAGGCGTATGCCCCAGGACGTCGAGTTCACGGTGCCCCTGGAGAGTCGGGTCAGCCCCGACCTGCCCCGGGCCCGCCGCCACCACCTGGCCTGGGTACGGGAGTCGGGCCTGCTGCACGGCGAGGACGCGCTGCGCCGCTACGCCTCCTCCCGGGTGGCCGACAGCGCCGCGTACGGCTTCCCGTACGCCGCCGGCGCCGACCTCGACCTCTGCTTCGACCTGCTCGGCTGGCTCTACCTCCTCGACAACCACTTCGACGGCCACTTCGACGGCCACTTCGACGGCCGCCTCGACGGCCGCCCGGACGACGGGTCGGGCGCACGGCCCGCCGCCGCCCGCACCGAGGACGCCGTCGCCCTGTGCCAGGACCTGGTGGACCACCTGCGCTACGGGACCCGCCCCGGCGCGGGGGCCGCTCCCGCCGTGGCCGCCTTCGCCGACTGCTGGCAGCGGATGGGCCAGGGCATGTCCCAGGAGTGGCGCCGGCGCACCGCCCACGACTGGGTCGACTACCTGGCCGGCTGGCCCACCAAGATCGCCGACCGCGTCCTGGGCGTCCTGCCCGACCCCGCCGCCCACCTGCGCGCCCGCCGCCGCACGATCGGCCTGCGTCCGCTGCTCGCCCTCGCCGAGCGGGCCGGCCACTACGAGGTCCCGCTGCCGGCCTGGTGCTCCAGCCACCTGGAGGGCATGCGGATCGCCGCCTGCGACGCGATCATCGCCATGAACGAGGTCCACGCCCTGGAACGCGACGAGGCGGCCGGGCGCCCCAACCTCGTGCTGAGCCTGATGCGCCACCAGGGCCGCGCCCGCCCCGAGGCCCTGCGCGAGGTCGCCGGCACGGCCCGCCGCTCCGTCGAGACCTTCCTCCAACTACGCGCCGGACTCGCGCAGTTGGAACGCGACCTGGGCGGCCGCGTACCCGAACTGGCCCGCTACGCCGACGCCCACGCCGCCTGGATCCGCGGCTACCACGACTGGGGGCGCACGGCCCCGTGCTACGAGGACGTACGGCGTCCGGGCTGAGGTGCCGCGGGCCGCGGGCGGCCCCTATCATGGGCGCGCTCCGCTTGATGATCACCGCTCCTGGGGGACTGTTGATGACCGGTACCGTCGTCGTGCACGCCGAATCGCCGCTGGTGGCCCTGGTGAAGGGCTCGTACGGCGTGGTGATCGACGGGGTGCGGGTCGGCCGGGTGAGACAGGGCGCCGTCGCCCGCTTCCCGGTGCCCGCCGGGACCCATGCCGTCGGGCTCACGGTCTGGGACGGCACCCGCTCCAACGCGGTGACCGTGGAGGTCGGCGAGGACCGGGAGTTCCTGCTCTCGGGCCGGGGCACCGGTCTCGGGTACGCCTTCCTGCTGCCGGTCCTGGCCCGCACCGTGCTGCCCTGGTACTACACCGTCGTGGCCCTGCTGCTGATGCTCGCCGCCGTCCGGGCCGTCCCGGGCCTGACGCTGCGGCTGCGGGCGGTCGGCGACTCCTACCTCCCGGCCGTCCACGGCGACGAGCGCGCCGGATCCGCCGGGCCCGCCGAGGGGGAGAGCGCCGAGGGGGAGGGCGCCGGCAACGGCCTGTGGTGGGAGTCGGACCCGGCCCTGGCCAAGCGCCTGCGCAAGTCCGCCGGTTCCTGAGGCTCCCGGCCTGGCGGGGAGCGCACAACGCGATATACCGTATCGCGATATAGCGTAAGTTGCCGTCCGCGTGCCGCTCACCCCGGTGCGAGGACCTTCACCGAATTCAGGACGGGGACCGGAAGCCATGCCTGGAGAGACCTCACCCTCCCCGCGGCCCGCGGCCCCGCAGTCCGCGGCCCCGCAGGCCGCCCCGCCCGCGCTGCGGGCCTCGCACGCGGACCGGGACCGGGTGGTGGCCGCCCTGGGCGTGGCCGCGGGCGACGGCCGGCTGAGCCCGGAGGAGCTGGACGAGCGGGTGGAGGCCGCCCTGTCGGCCCGCACCGTCGCCGACCTGGCCGCGCTGACCGCCGACCTGCCGCCGGTGTCGGTCTCGGCCACCGGGGTGGTGGCGGAGGGCAGGGACGTCCTGCGGATCGAGCAGAAGTTCACCAGGACCGAGCGGGTGGGCGCCTGGGTGCTGCCGCGCCGCCTGGAGATCGCCGCCGAGTGGTGCCACGTGAAGCTGGACTTCACCCAGGCGGTGATCACCCACGACACCCTGGAGGTCGACGTCGACATGCAGGGCGGCAACCTGGCGCTGATCGTCGGCCCGGGCATCGTGGTCGACCCCTACGGCCTGAGCCTGGAGTTCTCCAAGGTGAAGGGCCACCGGGACCCGGACCCGGGCGCCCCGGTCCGGCTGCGGATCGAGCTGATCGGCAGGAAGAGCTTCGGGCGGGTCACCGTGCGCCACCCCCGCAGGCCGTGGGGCCGGCGCAACTCCCCGCCACCCTAAGGCTACTGACGGACCGTCAGTCCTCGCCGCCCTCGCCGCCCTCGCCGCCCTCGCCGCGCTTGCCGCGCTTGCGCTGCCCGGTGGCGCCGCGCCCGGTGCCCCCCGCCCGCTTGCCGCCCGCCGGGGCCGCCGCCTCCTTGGCGTCGACGGCGCCGCGCAGCCGCGCCTGCGCCCCGGCGATCCGCTCGGCGAGGGCCCGGTCGGGGTGGGTGGTGACGGCGGGCGTGGCGGCGGCCTTCCCGAGCGCGGTCACCGAGTTCTCCAGGTACGCCTTCCAGTACTCGACGTGCCGGTCGGTGACGGCCGCCTGGCCGAGGTTGGCGGACAGCGCGTCCGCGTACTCCAGGAGGTAGTCGACGGTCTCCTTCAGGTAGCCGGCGTCGATCCCGGTGCGGCCCGCGTGCTCCAGCTCCCACACGTGGGTCTCGATCTCGCGCATCGGCTGCTGGAGCAGGGTGAAGGTCTCCTGCCCGATGTCGCTGATCACGTCCATGTAGACGTGCGGGTCCCCGCCGTCGGCGGCGTCCTCGTCGGGCATCAGCATCGCCTGGGCGGCGTGGATGAGCTCGTGGCGCAGCGTGCTGTGGATGACGGCGGGGCCGTAGTCGTCGAACAGGTTGCGGTACAGCGCCATGGTGACCTTGTCGCCCGAAGTGCCGGTCGTGGTCAGGGCCATGGCCTTGCCCGCGCCCTGGCGGGAGTGCTTGTAGCCGAGGACGAGGTTGTCCTCGTCCGCCACGGCCTGCGGCAGGTGGTCCAGGACGTAGCGCAGCAGCGCCTCCAGCGCCGCCTGGCGTACGGCCTTCGCGTCCGACCCGGTCGTCTCCTTCGCCTCCTGCAACTGCTGGACGAGGGCGGCCGGCAGTTCGGGGACGGCCGCCGACGGCTCCTCGGGCTGGGGCAGGTCGTCGGAGGCGGTGCGCTGGAGCGCGCCGCCGGCCCCGGCACGGGCCGTGCGCTGCTCCACCGCGGCCGCCGCGGGGGCGGGCCCGGACATGACCCGGCGGGCGGTGGCCTCCGCCTCGCGCTCGAAGCGGTCGAAGGGGTCGCTGACCCGCAGTCCGGTGCCGGTGTCGGTGCCGGCCACGGGGCCGTGCCGCTGCTGGATGACGTGGGTCAGCTCGTGGGCGAGGGTGTGCTTGTCGCCGCCGCCCTCCCCGATGACGACGTGGTGGCCGGAGGTGTAGGCGCGGGCGCCGACCTCGGCCGCCGAGGCGCGGGCCGCCGCCCCCTCGTGGAGGCGGACGTTGGAGAAGTCGGCGCCCAGGCGGGCCTCCATCTCGGCGCGGGTCGCCTCCTGCAGCGGGCGCCCCGCGCTGCGCAGTACGCCGTCGACGGCGGAGCGCTGCACCATCCGGACCACGGCGGCGTTGCCCGCGGCGGCCTGGAGGGCGAGCAGCCGCGGGGCGGGCCGGCGGTCGGGGCCGGGGGTGCGGTCGGTGCCCGCCGCCCGGGTGCCGTCCTCCCGGCCGCCCTGCTGCCGCCGGCCGTCGTGTGTGCGCATGGGTGTGTCCCCCCGGGGTGTCCGCTGGCCTTCCATGGTCATCCGGCGGCGCGGTGCGGCGGAAGGGCCGTGGGGGCAGCGCTGCGTGCCCGTACGGGCAGTTCGGACGGGGTGCGGCACCGCCCGGCGCGCCCTGCGAGGACCACCGGCATGACGCCACCGCCGCCCACCGGCCCCGGCACCCCCGACGCCCCCGGCACCCCCGACGCCCCCGGTACCCCCGGCACCCCCGGGACCCCTGACGACCCGTTCGCCGTGCTCGGCGAGCCCGTCCTGGCCGTCCCGGACCGGCGGCGCGCCCTGCTCGCCGTCGCCGGGGCGTGCGGGGACGGCTGCGGGGACGGCTGCGGGGACGGCGGGGACGGGAGGGTCGGCGTCTTCGACGTCAGCGGCGGCCCCCGGCGCCGTCTGCTGATCGGCACGGGCTTGCCCGTGCACGCGATGGCCTTCCGTCCGGCCCGCCCCCTGCCGGCCGTGGGCACCGGGGACTACGACGGCGGCTACCACTTCGAGGGGGAGCTGCTGCTCGTGCACCTGGACAGCGGCGAGGTCCGGTCCCTGATCGGGCGCGACTTCGGATCCGGCCGTCAGGTCCTCGCCCTGGAGTGGTCGAACGACCGGGACCTGCGCGTGCTGATGGCTCCTGCGGACGACGAGGACGGCGAGGAGGCCCACGGGGAGGGGCACCTCGCCGTCGTCCGCCGCGCCGACCGGACCGGGGTCGGCGCGCAGTGCCTCACCGCCCGCGACCTGGCCGGCCCCCGGGTGCCCGCGCCCCGCCCCGACCACCGGGAGGCCGCCCGCCGCACCGTCGCCCGCCTGAGGGCACCCCGGGCCCGCCGCCACCGGCACGCCGGCGGCCGGAGCGGGTGAGGGCTGTGCGGGGAGTGGGAAGTCGGCCGGGCCGACTTCCCACTGCGCTCCCTGTTCTGCTTCCTGCGAGGCGCGGGTGGCTGCTCAGTCGAGCCGGCCCAGGATCCATTCCACGAGGACGCCGGAGACGTGGCTGTGCTCGGTGTTCTCGGCGTCGAAGGCGACCTCGTTCAGGTGGAAGCGCTCGGGGCCCTGGTCGAGGAGGTTGAGGTTCGGGTCGACGTCCCAGGCGATGGGGTCGTAGACGAGCGCGCAGGCGCTGACCGCCGGGACGAAGGCGCCGCTGCGGTGCTCCTCGCTGATCTTCGCCTTGATGGCGTCGGCGACCTTGCCGAAGGAGTCCAGGGTGCCGCCGGGCACCCCGTCCAGGGCCGGGACCTCGGTGGTGGTGGAGCGGCGCAGCGACAGGCCGGCGTGCATGCCGCCGATGCGCTGGCCGGTGCCCCGGTCGGGCTGGAAGCGGGCGGTGGCGCTGGCGACCAGGGCCTGCCAGTCGAAGGCGATCTCGCCGGCGGGCAGCGGGCGCCCGGTGCCGTCGCCGCGGCCGTTGGCGACGCCGAGCAGGCGCGGGCGGCGCGGGAAGTCGCCGAGGTCGGCGAGCTCGCGCACGAAGGCGGTGCGCAGTTCGCTGGCGGTGGCGACCTCGCCCGAGTACTTGGCGTCCGGGACCCAGGCCCAGAGCAGCTGCTGGGCGGCGGGGCTGCGGATCAGGTCGGCCTGGGAGGGCTCGCCGGGCCTGGCGGGGGCGAGCTTCTCGAAGAAGTACGCCATCTGCTGGAGGATCAGCGGGATCCAGGCGCCGTTGTGGGGGGAGTCCCAGGACAGGTAGGTGGCGGCCTGGTGGTCGATGCCGTCGTTCTCCAGCTTGGCGAGCGCGTAGCGGGTGATGATGCCGCCCATGCTGACGCCGCCGACGGTCAGCGGCTGGTCGCCGACGCGTTCGGCGATGGCGCGCCGGATCGCCTGGATCGCGACGTCGGCGTTGTGCTGGATGTGGGTGTGGCGCTCGTCGAAGCCGATCAGGACGACGTCGTGGCCGCGGGTGAGGAGCTGGTCGAGGAAGCCCGGACGGCCGCTCTCGTAGGGGGAGTTGAAGTGGTTGAACAGCGCGGGCAGGTCGCTGGGGCCGTAGTTGAAGCCGTCGGCGAACAGGAACGGCTTCTCCAGGTGGGTGCGGCCGCCGCCGTAGTAGACGGCCGCGGTGCCGCTCGCCCGCTCGCCCGGTAGCTCCCAGACCTCGTCGGGCACGCGCACGCCCGGCAGGCCGATGTCGGTGGTGAAGAAGATGTCGGAGGCGATGGTCGCCGCGACTTCGGCGAGTTCCTCCGGGGTGAGGTCGGTCCCGCTGGTGGCGAGGGAGGTGGAGACGTCGATACGGGGGTTCACGGCCATGGTGTACCGCCTCGGTCGGGGGTTGATTCGTGGCCGACCGTAACGGGTCGGTCACTCACCGCACCAGCTGCTGACCGCTATTGGCCGAAAGCGACCGGAACGGACCGCTCGCGGGACCCGCCACCCCGGGACGGCCGCGGTCGGACCAGGAGCAGCGTCTTGCCCAGGGTCGTGCGGCCCTCGATCGCGGCGTGCGCGTCCGCGGCCCGCTCCAGCGGGAAGGTCTGCCCGATCACCGGCCGCACCCGGCCCGCGAGGGCCTGCGCCATCACCTGCTCCAGCCACGGCCGCATCCGCGCCCGGAAGGAGAACAGCTGCTCGATCCCGAGCACCTCCACCCCGCGCCGCCGCGCCTGCTCGGGTGCGATCGCCGTGAGGTGGCCGCTGGAGGCGCCGTGCACGGAGAAGCGGCCGTGGCGGGCCGTCACCTCGAAGGCGGCACGGCCGATCTCCCCGCCCACGCCGTCGAACACGACGTCGACGCCCGCGCCGCCGGTCACCCGCAGGACCTGCTCACTCCAGTCCGGGGAGGAGTAGTCGATGGCTGCCTCGGCGCCCAGGCCGCGGACCAGGTCGAGCTTGCGCTCCCCGCGGGCCAGGCCGATGACCCTCGCCCCGGCGGATCGCGCCAACTGCACCAGCAGGCTGCCGAGTCCGCCGGCCGCCGCCTCGACCAGCACCCACTGCCCGGGGACGATCCGGGCCCCCTCGACCAGGCCCGTCGCGGTGGCGCCGTCGGAGTGCAGGGCCGCCGCCTCGGGCAGGCCCAGCCCCTCGGGCACCGCGACCAGGCTCCCCGCGTCGGCCGCCACCCGCTCGGCGAAGGCGCCCGTCGACCCGGCGTCGGCCAGCACCGACCGGCCGGCCCAGCCGGGGTCCACGCCCTCCCCGACGGCGCTCACCCGGCCGGCCACCATGCCGCCCGGCACGTAGGGGAGTTCGGGCCTGGGGTGCCACGGGTCGACGCCACGACGGATCTGCGTCTCGACGAAGGTGATGCCGACGACGGAGACGTCGACCAGCACCTGCCCCGGCCCGGGAGCGGGTTCCGGCGCCTCGCTGGGGACGAGAACCTCGGGGCCCCCGAAACGCACTGCCTGTACGGTCCGCATGCTGATCACATTCCTGTCCGGTGACGGCGACTTCGACACCGTGGATTCTTCGACCTCAAGCGAGGTTGAGGTCAAGTGCGCTGAGGGGCGGATCAGGAAGTCGGCGGGGTCGACTTCCCGGCCGGAGTCGCGGTGGCCCGGGGAACAGGGAAAGCCCCGCCGCCCCGGGGGGCCGGGGCGGCGGGGCTGAGGCGCTGGGGTCAGCGGGCGTCGAGTTCGCCGGTGCGGACGGCGGTGACGAAGGACTGCCAGGCGGTGGCGGAGAAGACCAGGGCGGGGCCGGAGGGGTCCTTGGAGTCGCGGACGGGCTGGACGCCGGTGAAGCCCTCGGCAACCTCGACGCATTGCCCGCCGTTTGCTCCGCTGTATGAGCTCTTGCGCCAGGTGGTGGGGGAGTCGACGTTCATCACGGTTTCTCCTGGGTGGAGTGGGAAGTCGGCGGGGCCGACTTCCTGCGTGTGACTGGGGGAGTTGAACTGGCAGAGATGGCCTGCCGCCCAGGCCTCTCCGGGGTGGCGGGTCAGTGGGTGTCGAGTTCGCCGGTGCGGACGGCGGTGACGAAGGACTGCCAGGCGGTGGTGGAGAAGACCAGGGCGGGGCCGGAGGGGTCCTTGGAGTCGCGGACGGGCATGGCATCGGCGAAACCGTCAGCAACCTCGACGCATTGCCCGCCGCCCCCGCCGCTGTACGAACTCTTCCGCCAGGAAGCGCCAGTCAGGTCGACATCCACTCCAGGTCCCTCCTTGCCGCACGAATGAAAGCTCGCGATTCGGCCTGACCAGGGGCCTCGACCGCAAGCCGATCGTAGCTCTTGCTCAGCGCGGCAGTTGACTTGGTATCGCGGTCGATGTAGCCGCGCTGCTCGATCTCGCCGTAAGCGAGAACTTTGCGATTCGGCATGGTAAGGAGGGCGGCCATGTGTGTGAACACCCGGTCCGCGCCCAAGGAGAATGGCACCACCTGGATGACAACATTGGGGCGAGTTGTCATTTCCTCAAGGTGAAGCAGTTGCTCGACCATAGCGTCACGCCCGCCGACGACCCTCCTCAGGCAGCTTTCGTCCAACACCACGTGCAGGAGCGGCGGAGAAGGGCGGTCCAGGATCTTCTGGCGTGCGAGCCTGAACTCGATGCGTTCCTCGGCCAGCTTCTCGCATCCGCCGGTCTGCCTGGCGTAGCTCATCTCGATGGCCGTTGCGTAGGCCCGAGTCTGCAGAAGCCCGTTGACGACATTGACCTCGATGATCCTGATCTGCTCCGCGAGGCCCTCGTAGCGTGCGTACTCCGGAAAGCCCTCCAGGATCGCCGCGTTCTTCAGCTGGTACCACATCAGCACCATCGTGCCGCCCGTGTTGAGCGCGATGTCCGCCAGCTCCGCGAGCCTGCGACTCGGCGGTCGGTGCGCAAGTTCGATGTAGGAGAGGTGCGACGAGGAGCACTCCAGGAGCGGCGCCAGGTCGTCCAGGAGGAGCTTCCTGTCCTCGCGGAAGTTGCGGAGTTGGATCCCGAAGGGCGCCCAAGGGCTGGACTCAGGGTCAATCTTCTTCTTGTTCATGGCAGTCCCCAACTTTCAAGGCGCCCGTAGGCAACTCGCAGGCCACTTCCGATGCTAGGCGACACTGGGCCACCATGTGCAACAGAAAGTGAAACTTCCATCGCAGAGAGTTCCCTTGCCATGGCTCAAGACCAAGTCCCCCGTCTCCACGGGTACGGTGTCCGCTGGGACACCGAGGCCCGGTGCTACCGGGTGCGCAACGAGTGCACCGGGGCGTGGCTGTGCAGGCCCGACGGTGAGCGCAGCGGCTTCTCCTCCTTCACCGAGGCGTTCTCCGCCTGGCGGCTCTTCGAAGTCCACAAGCGGCCGGGGGAGTTGTGACCCTCTCCCGCGTCACGGCCGAGCAGCGCCGGCAGGCCGCCGCCGTCCTGGACGACCTGACCACCGTCCTCGCCCTGGGCCGGGTCAAGTTGCCCACCCTGGAGGTGGATTGGGACACGGGTCAGATGACGTGCGAGTACCTGCTGCACCTCACCGCCCGCCCCCTGGACCTGTTGCGCATCGTGGACCTGCTGCGCAAGGGCCTGCGCTACGAGCGCCTCACCTATGACGACTGAACTCATCCCCCGCCTGCTCTGGTGGGCCTGCCTCGCCCTCCTTCTCTTCGCTGCTCTCAGGAAGTGAACCCCCCGTGCACGACCCCCGCCTCCTCGCCAAGCCCCCCGTCTGCCGGCTCGGCTGCCTCGTCCTGGTCCGCAACCAGCACGGCGACGTCCTGCTCGTCGACCCCGACTACCTCGACGGCATGATCCTGCCCGGCGGCCCCGGCAAGGCCAACGAGCCCCCGCACCGCGCCGCCGCCCGCCACCTCCACGCCCAGACCGGCATCGTCCTGCGCCTGACCCACGCCGTCGCCCTCGACTACACCCCCTCCGACCGCTACCTGGAACGCTTCAACCTCGTCTTCGACGGCGGCACCCTGCGCGACGAACACCCCCTCACCGTCCCGCCCCAGAAGCGAAGCCGCCTGCACGGCGCCCGCTTCGTCCCCGTCCACGAACTCCCCAACCACATGGCCCCCTCCCAGGCCGCCCGCACCACCGAAGCCCTCACCGGCCGCGCCCTCCCCCTCCTCCTCCACGGCCAGCGCCCCGACTGACGCTCCGTCACATGCCCATCCCCCGGTCAGCCCCAGGGCAGATCGGGGGGATGCCCCCATCCCGCTGCCCGCCGGTGCGCCCGACACTCGGGCCATGCGCATCACTCGGGGCGGCTGGGCCGTCATGACCGTGCTGTCCACACTGATCGTCCTGTACGCGGCCAAGTACGCGAGCTTCGACCCGGACACCTACTTCACCCAACAGCGCGCCACCTACCTGGCGCACCAACTGCCCCTGGGCCTCCACATCTTCGGCGCCGCCGTCGCTCTGCTCCTCGGGCCCTGGCAGTTCTCCACCCGGCTGCGCCGCCGCTCCCCGCGCCTGCACCGCGCCGTCGGCACCACCTACCTGCTGGGCTGCCTGGTCGGCGGCATCGGCGCACTCCTGCTGGCGCCGCACGCCTACGGCGGCGCGCTCTCCGGGCTCGGCTTCGCCTGCCTGGGCGTCGCCTGGCTGCTCACCGGCGCCACCGGACTGCGGATGATCCTGCGCGGCCGGGTGGAGGACCACCGGCGCTGGATGGTCCGCAGCTTCGCCCTCACCTTCGCCGCCGTCACGCTGCGCCTCATGCTGGTGGCCGCCCAGGTCGCCCACCTGGACTTCCGCACCTCCTACCTGGCGATCGCCTGGCTGTGCTGGGTGCCCAACCTCGCGCTGGCGTGGTGGTTCACCCGCTCACCCGGTCGGGTGAAGGTCGCACCCGGCGGCGGAGATCTGTAGCAGGCTCCTCCCTGGCTGACGGACCGTCAGCACAACAACTCGTCCCCACGGAGAGACGCCATGGCCTACCCGAAGGATTTCAAGTACACCGACTCGCACGAGTGGGTGCAGCCCACCGGCAGGAACAAGGCCCGGGTGGGCATCACCGACCACGCCCAGCGCCAGCTCGGCGACATCGTCTTCGTCGAACTCCCCAAGGTGGGGGACACCTTCGACGCCGGGCGGCCGTTCGGCAGCGTGGAGTCCGTCAAGTCGGTCAGCGAGCTCTACGCCCCGGTCTCCGGCAAGGTCACGGCCATCAACGAGGACCTGGACGCCGCACCCGAGGACATCAACGAGGACGCGCACGCCACCTGGCTCATCGAACTGGAGCTGACCGAGCCCGCCGAGCTGGACACCCTCCTCACGGCCGCCCAGTACGCGGCCCTCATCAAGGAGTAGGGCCGGTTCGACGTGCTGCTCGCGTGCGGGCCCGCCCTCACGCGAGCAGCGCCTCCAGCTGCGGGAGCCGGTCGAACAGGTCGGGCAGGCCGTTCAGGCCGCCGCGTACGGACGCGTGGGAGAGCGCGAGCTCGGGGCCGGTGCCCGCCTCGGCCCCGGCCAGGCAGCGCAGGACGTTCCACCGGGTGTGCCCCAGCCAGCCGCCGACCGTGTACGCGAACCAGCTGGGGCCCGGCGGCGGCAGTGCTCCGCCGCCTGCGGCGTAGCCGTCGAGGACGCGGCGGAAGACGGCGGGCCTGATGTCGTCGAGGCCGGGGCCCTTGGCGATGCCCAGCGCGGTCGAGCCGAGCTCGCCGGAGAGGTCGAGCGGGCCGGAGAGCTCCCAGTCGAGCAGGACCGGGCGGCCCGCCCGGGCGAGCAGGTTCCACGGCTGGACGTCGCGGTGGGTGAGCACCACGGGGCCGGGCCGCTCGCAGGCGTCGAGGAAGTCGGCGATGGCCAGGAACGTGCCGACGCGGGAGGCGAGTTCGCCGGCCCACGGCTGTCCGCTCGCCTGCGCCCGCGCGGCGAGCGCGGGCCAGTCCCGGAGGGTCGGCCCCTCGGCCGACTCGGCCGGCTCGGGGGTCCACGGGACGTCGAGCGCGTGGAGGCGGGCCAGGATCTGGCCGACCTCGAACGCGTACGCCTCCGGCACCGGCTCCTCCGGCACCTTCTCGCCCTCGACCCAGCGGTGCACGAGCGTGTGCGGGTCGGCGGCGACCGGCTCCGGCATCGGGACACCGGCGGCGAAGGCCGCCCGCTCGAAGGCGAACACGTCCTCGACCCGGTAGGGGCGGCGGCGGTCGGCGGGGCTCAACTCCTTGACGGCGAAGGACCCTTGGTCGGTGTCGAGCCGGTACGTCCGGTTGGCGAACCCGCCGTGGACGCGGATCATCGGCCCGAGCGGCACGCCGAGGTGGGAGAGGTGGGAGAGGTTCACCCCGCGCATGCTAGGCCCGGCACTCCGCCGCCGCACCGGGCTTTCCCGTGGACGCCGGCCCGCGCCGGCGTCCACGGGGTGCCGGTGTCAGCGGGTGCTGAAATCGGCGTTCCAGGAGGCCGCGCCGGTACGCGCCAGGCCGACCTCGTTGTAGTTGCCGATCATGATGCCCAGGTGGTCGGGGGAGTTGATCCAGCCGTCGACGGCCGCGTCGATGTTCGTGGGCCCCCAGAAGGCGATCTCGCCGAAGCCGCGCCCGGTGTAGCCCAGGCCCGAGGCTATGCGGCCCGAGTCGCAGAAGTGCCCGGAGACCCGGCGCTGGTCCATCTGGTCGGCGTTGCACTTGGCGGCCTGGGCGAGCGTGGCGTTGAACCGCACCGGCGCCTTGCCGTACTGGGCGCGCAGGGCGTTCAGCCGGTCCAGGAAGCGCTGCTGGTCGGAGGTGACCGGGCCGCCGCCGTTGCCCGGGTTGGTGCCGGTGCCGCCGGAGGCGACCAGGTCGAAGCGCTGGGACATGCTGCCGTCGCAGCCCTCGACGGTGACCTCCCGGTCCAGGCCGTGGTACGTCAGGCAGCCGTTGCCCTGGGCGTTGCGCAGGTAGGTGCCGCCCTCGGCGGCGGACTCCAGGGTCCACTGCTGGTTGGCGCCCGCCCACCAGTGGATGAACTGGGTGGTGCGGTTGTCGCGGGTGTCCATCTCCAGCACGCGCTCGGTGCCGTTGACGTTGCGGGCGAAGTCGACCCGGTCGCCGGGCTTGTTGGAGATCCAGAACGAGGTGGAGGCGTCCTGGTAGCCGCGGGCGACGATCCGCGAGCCCTCGCCGTCGGAGCCGGCCAGCGAGTGGTGGTTCTGGTGGTCCTGGATCGTGACCATCTGCTCGACCACGCCCGCGGTCGCGGCGTTCGCGGGCGCCGCCAGCAGGGTGGCACCGCTCGCGGACAGCGCGGAGACGGCGAACGCCAGGGCCGCCAGGCGGGTGCGGCGGCGCGCGCCCGGGGCCGGACGGCTGGTGGGGGTGGACGACGGGTGGGACACGGGGATCTCCTACGCTCGGCGGACCGCCGGCCGGCGGGCGGGCGGGGCGTAGGACAGGACAACAGCGCCGGGTAGACAACCGATCAACGGGCGTGGTCCGAAACCGTTTGGCGCGGGGCGGCGGGCGCTGCTACCTTTCCGGCAGGCCGTGCGAGAGAACGAGGAGGTGGTACCCGTGGACACGATGACATGGGTGCTCTCCTCCGGGGTCACGGTCGGGCGATAGGTCGTCGCCCGGGAGCGCCGTTCAGCAGCTCTCCCGAAAGGCACGACCGTGCACTTCACCCCCTCCGCCCCTCCCGCCCCCTCCGCCTCCCTGGCCTTCACCGCCGAACGGCGGCTCGCCGACGGCGTCCTGGAGCGCGAGTTCCTCCTCGGCGACACCCCCGGCACCCTGTGGACGACCGGCACCGAGCCGGCCCCGCTGATCCTGATGGCCCACAACAACGGCCTGCCCCGGCGCGAGCCCCGCCTCGTCGCCCGGGCCCGCTACACCGCCGCCCAGGGCTACGCGGCGGCCGCCATCGACGCCCCCGGCTGCGGCGACCGCCCCCGCACGGAGGCCGCCGAGCAGGCCCGCGCCGACCTGCGCGGCGCCATGCGGGCCGGCGAGCCGCGCGAGGTGGTCGACGTGATCCTCGAAGCCCTCGTCGGCCCCCTCGTCGAGGCCGCCGTCCCGGAGTGGCGGGCCGCCCTGGACGCCCTCCTGACCCTGCCCGAGGTCGCCACCGGCCCGGTCGGCTACTCGGGCTGGACGGCGCTGGGCATCCGCCTGGCCGCCACCGACGCGCGCATCGGCGCCGCCGGCCTGTTCGCCGGCGGCTACGTGCCCCGCGCTGTACGCGAACAGGCCCGGCAGGTCACCGTCCCGCTGCTGTTCCTGCTCCAGTGGGACGACGAGGGCAACCCCCGCGAGCGCGCCCTCGACCTGTTCGACGCCTTCGCCGCCACCGAGAAGACCCTGCACGCCAACCTCGGCGGGCACACCGGCACCCCCGCCTTCGAGCTGGAGGACACGAGCCGCTTCTACGACCGCCACCTGAGGTGACACCGGCCTCGGTGAGCCGGGCCGGCCGGGGGATCCCCTCCCGCGGTCGGCCCGGCCCGCGGGGTGTTACCCGAGGGCCCGCGTGACCACGCCGGAGCCCAGCGTGCTCCCGGCCTTGCGCAGCAGGAACGGCGTCCCGGCCTCCAGCGCGACCGCGGTCGTCAACGTCGCCGTCAGGCTCACGCTCGCACCGGGCTCGACGGCCTCGGTGCCCTCCGGCAGTTCCACCGACCCGGCGATGTCGAGGCCGCGCACGTGGAACACCGGCCAGTCGTCGCGGGAGACCGCCTTGTGCCGCCCGCTCACCTCGGCGGGCGACAGCTCGACGTCGGCCTCGAAGGTGGTGCACGCGCTGATGCTGCCCGGCTCGGCGAGCACCTGGCCACGGGCCAGCTGCTCACTGGTCACACCGCTCAGCAGCAGGCCCACCGACTCACCCGCCCGCGCCTGCTCCTGCGCGCCCCGCGTGCCGGTCCGCTCGATCTCGACGCAGGCCACCGTCCGGTTCGCGCCGACCCCGACGACCTCCGCCTTGCCGCCCGGCGTGATCGTGCCGCGTTCGACGCGGCCGGTGACCACGCACCCCCGCCCGGGGACCTGGAAGGTGTCGTCGATCCCCATCAGGAACGGTCCCGCCGTGTCCTCGGCCCGACCCGAGTCATCCGTCTCCTCCACCCGCACGAACTCCCTCCATCACCTGCTGCTCGGTTGCCGCACGCACCGGCGACGACCTGCGGGAGTGCCGCGCTCCTGCGAAGCACGGCCCTCCCCCCGTGGTCGGCCGCCCGGTCCGCTGCCGGCCCAGACCGCCGATCCTGCCGGACCGGGGCCGGGCCCCACCCCGCACAACCCCACGGCGTCGGGGAGTTCACCCGATCGAGAACACCGGCTCGCAGCCCGCCAGTTCGCAGCTGGCCTCCCACAGCCGGGCCGCGGTGGCCTTGTCGGCCAGGTGCTCCCACAGCGGCTCCGGCCTCGGCTCGCCGCGCAGCCCGAACACCCGCGGGCTCCACAGCACCGGGCCGCCGTGAACTCCCGTGTCCAGCACGGCCCGTACCGCCGGCCAGGCGGCGGTGTCCTTGCCCTGGACGACCAGGCCCAGCGGCAGGCGGCTCAGCCGCTCGCCGGGGGTGCGCCCGTGCAGCGGCGGGCGGGCGGGGGTGAGGGCGTCGAGCGCGCCGCCCGGGTGCGTCAGGACGCTCAGCGTGGCGCTCCCGGCGGCGCGCAGGCGGCGGTCGAGCTCGACGGCGAACAGCATCTGGGCCAGCTTGGAGCGGGCGTAGGCGCGCTTGGGCCGGTAGTCGCGGGCGCTCTGGAGGTCGGCGAGGTCCAGGCGTTCGGACTTGGCGGCGAAGCTGCCGGTGGTGACGATCCGGCTGCCCGGGGTGGCCAGCAGCAGCGGGGCCAGGCGGGCGGTGAGCGCGAAGTGGCCCAGGTGGTTGGTGGCGAACATCAGCTCGTGGCCGCTCCCGGCGGTGCGGCGCGGCGGGTCGTCGAGGGCGATGCCCGCGTTGAGGACGACCGCGTCCAGGCGCTCCGGTCGCAGCGCCCCGGCGGACGCCTCGATCGAGGCCGGGTCGGCCAGGTCCAGCGGCAGGTGGCGCAGCCTCGCGCCGGGCACCCGCGCGCCGATGGACGCCATCGCGGCCAGGGCCCTGCCCCGGTCGCGGCTGCCCAGGACGACACTCGCCCCGGTGGCGGCCAGCTGCTCGGCGACGAAGTAGCCGATGCCCGCGTTGGCGCCGGTGACCAGGAACACCTTCCCCTCGGCGCGGGGCAGCCGGTGGACGTCCCACGGCGGGCTCTGGAGTGCGGAGTTGGGCACGGGTGCTCCCTGGGTGTGCTGTGCGCGGTCGCCGGGGCGCGTCGACCACGCCCCGGCCCCAGGTTCGCGCGGGCCGCTCACACCTCACCGGCAGAGCGCTGTCCCCGCTGTCGGACGGCCGTCGCCACCACGTACGGGGGTGCTCAGTCGACGCAGAACTCGTTGCCCTCGACGTCCAGCATCGGGATGCACGAGTCCTGGCCGTCGTACAGCACCTGCACCAGCGTGGCGCCCAGGGCCTCCAGCCGGGCGGCCTCGGCCTTGAGCACGGCCAGGCGCTCCTCGCCGACCAGCCCGGTGCCCACCCGCACGTCCAGGTGCACCCGGTTCTTGACGGCCTTGCCCTCCGGCACGCGCTGGAAGTACAGCCGCGGACCCGCCCCCGAGGGGTCGGTGCACGCCGACCAGGAACCCCGCTCCTGCGCCGGCTGGGAGGCCTCGTACGCGTCCCAGGAGGCGAACCCCTTCGGCGCTGCCATGACGTACCCCAGCACCTCGCACCAGAAGCGGGCGACGCGCGCGGGCTCCGCGCAGTCGAAGGTGACCTGGAACTGCTTGATCGCTGACATCCGGGCACCGTAGCAGGGGACGCAGAGGCGCTTCACGGATTATCGGCCGTCACGGTCCAGTCCGCGGACGGGCCGGTGCCCCCGGGCCGGGCGCCCAGACCGCCCTCGCGGGTCTCCGTCAGGTAGAGGTCGTTGTCGTTGAGGTCCGACTCCGAGCGGACCCGGGACCGGCCGCCGTCCGCCACGCTCCACGCCGCCTCGGTCGCGCGGCACTGGCCGTAGCGGATGCCCCAGTTGTCACCGATCGCCACACACCCCCAGGCGCCCTTCTGCGGGTCGAGCGCCGCCACGTTCACCGCAGCTCCCACCGCCCGCAGCTCCCACCGCTGCCCGGGCGCCGCCGCGTCGCACGGCTCCAGCCGCACCTGGGTGGTGCCCGGGACGTGGTGCAGACAGGTGCCGGTCCGGGCGTTGCGCAGGCTGTACGTCACCGGCCGCTCCGCCGCGCGGGCGGCGGCGGGGGACAGGAGCAGGACGGCGGCGAGGACGGCTGCGGCCGCCGCGCGCCGGGGGCGAACGGGCATGGGGTGGCTCTCCGTTGAGATGTGGTGCAGCGCTCAACGACCGACGCACGGTCGGGAAACGAACCATCCCGGGCCCGAGGAGCTCACGGACCCAGCGGACCCTGGGCCTGCCGGGCCTGCTGGACCTGCTGGACCTCCCGTTCCTCCCGGGTGAACGCGGCGGTGTGGTCGGCGGCCCACCGGCCGAACGTGCGCGGCGCCCTCCCGAGGACGTCGGCGACCGTGGAGGTGACGTGGGCGGGCCGGCCGAGCGCGGCGTTCCACGCGGCGAGCAGCATCTCGACGGCCGGCGCGGGCACGTCCTTCGACAGGCTCCGGAACTCCTGCGGCGTCATCTCCTCGAAGGCGATCCGGCGCCCCAGGGCGTCGCCGATGGCGCCCACCTGCGCGGCCTGGGTCAGCGACTCGGGGCCGGTGAGGACGTAGTCGCCCCCGGCGTGCCCGTCCTGATGGAGCGTGCGCGCCGCGACGGCCGCCACGTCGCGGTCGTCCACGGGCGCGGTCTCGGCGGCGCCGTAGGGCCAGCGGACCACCTCGCCCGCCCGGATCGCCGGGGCCCACCAGGCCAGCGCGTTCGAGGCGAGCATCCCGGGCCGGACGACCGTCGACTCGACCCCGGTGGCCGCGAGGAGGCGTTCGAGGTCGGCGTGCATCGCCGCCACGGGATTGGGCTGCTGGAAGAAGGGGTGCGGCGTCCGGTGCGGGGAGGTGAGCAGGACGACCCGCCGCACGCGCGCCGCCAGCCGCGCGAGGACCGCCCCGGCGGTGCCGGGCGGGGCGGTCCACAGGAGGAAGACCGCCCCGGCGCCGTCCAGCGCCGGGTCCAGCGACTCGGGCACGGTGAGGTCACCGGCGAAGACCTCGACCCCGGCCGGCAGGTCCGCCGCCGCCTCGGCGCGACGGGCGAGGGCGCGCACCGGCACGCCCGCGTCGAGGAGGTGGTCGACGACGAGGCGCCCGAGGCGGCCGGTGGCTCCGGTGACGAGGACGGGGGGAAGGCCTGGCTGCGGGTTCATACCGCCATGAAAACATTACCGGGTTAAGAAGGCAACCCGGTTAAAGAATGTCGGGCGGTGCGTGCCGCCTGGGCGCGGAGCAGCGCGGAAAGTCGGCCCGTCCGACTTTCCGCGCCGCTCCCGTCCCGGGGCGGGCTACTCCTGGGCGGCCTTGCGGCAGGCGGTGGCCGCGACGACGGCGGGGACGTAGTCGTCCCGCAGGAGGTGGTAGCAGCCCTGGAAGGCCTCCTGGCCGCCGGCCGCGCCGACCGAGCAGGCGTCCTCCACGAGCTGGGTGTCCGCGTCGGGCTTGTTCTCCAGGACGTAGTAGAAGCACCCCTGCGGGGTAGCGCTCGCGACCGGGGCGAGGGCGACCGCGCCGCCCAGGGCGAGGGCGAGGGTGCAACCGGCGGCGGCGACTCGTCGGACCAGCTTCATGGCAGGCAAAACCTTTCGGTGGGTGCGGAGTTGACGGCCGGCGGCGGGCATCCATCGCCCACGAACCCCCGGCCCCGCCCATACCTACCGGACGCCCCGCCCCGCCCGGCCCGGCGCCGCGCCGACACCCGACCAAGATCACCCCGAAGGGGTGCCCCGCAGTACCTCGGCCGGGTCGGTGCGGGCGTGCATGGCGACCACCCGGCCGTCGTGGACGGTGAACACGTCGGCGACGGTGAGGTCCAGCGCGTCGCCGTCCGTCAGCGTGCCGTGCACGTGGTGGACGATCACGACGTCCGCGCCGCGCCGGTACGCGGTCGGCTCCGAGTGCAGCTCGGACCACATCGCGTACGAGGCGCTCAGGTACGCGTGCACGGCGTCCCGGCCCGTGTGCGCGCCCCCGTCGGGCAGTTCCTCGGGCTCCACCCGCGCCACGTCCGGGTGCAGGTCGGCGACGGCGGCGTCGATGTCGCCCCGGGCGTAGGCGGCGTAGGCGGCCAGGACGAGGGCGACGTCGGGATCGGCGGGGTCGGCGGGGTCGGCGGGATGCGCGCGGTGTGCGGGGGAGGGGGTCACGGGCGGCGGGCCACGAACACCAGCTCCCGCCCCGGCCGGTCCGGCGCCCCGCGCACCTCCTCCAGCACGAAGCCCGCCCCGGCCAGGTCCTCCTCCACCTCGGCCCGCTCCCGGAAGCGCAGCGTCGAGTCCGAGGTCAGCACCTGCCCGTCCGCGCCGAACACGTACGTCGAGCGGAAGGACACCAACGGCCATTCCACCTCGACCAGTTGGATCCAGTGCTCCACCGGCCCGACCCCGGCGACCTCCGTCACCCGGTGGGAGTGCTCCCGGGTCCACCCCTCCCAGGCCCGGGCCGCCGGATCCCGGGTCTCGAACACCAGGCGCCCGCCCGGGCGCAGCGCCCCCAAGGCCCCCCGCAGGGTGCGCCGCCAGGCCGCCGGATCGGCGATCGCCTGGGCGACGTTGGCCGTCATCGTCGCCAAGTCGACATCCAGCGGCGGGAGTTCACCCGCGTCCCCGTGGATCCAGCGCACCCGCCCGGCCCCCGGCTTCGCCCGGGCCACCTCGACGGAGGCCGCCGCCGGATCCACCCCGGCCACCTCGATCCCGCGTCCGGCCAGCAGCAGCGCGAACACCCCGGTACCGCAGCCGAGGTCCAGCACCCGGCGCGCGCCGAACTCCTCCACCATCCCCACGTAGGCGTCCAGGTCGCCGCGGTCGGGGTCCAGCGGGTCGTAGACCGCGGCGAGCCGCGGATGCGCGTAGCACTCGTCAGCCATGCCGACCACCTTACGGTCCGTCCCCGAACCCCCGAACCCCCGAACTCCCGCCCGCCGACGGCGGAAACCCGGGTGACCCGGCCGGTCGCGGCGGCGACACTGGCGCCATGACCGCTTCCGCCGCCCCCCGACTGCTGCGCCCGCGCGCCCTGGCGCCCGGGGACCTCGTCGTCATCGCCGCGCTGTCCGGTCCGCTGCCGGCCGCCCACGAGCCCAACGTCGAGCGGACGGCGGCGGTGCTGGAGCGGATGGGATTCCGCGCGCGCCGGTCCCCGCTGCTCGCGGCGGGCCGCCGCCACTGGTGGAGCGCGGCCGCGCCGGCCGAGATCGCCGCGGAGCTCAACGCCCTGCTGCGCGACCCCGAGGTGCGCGCGATCGTCGCCAGCGACGGCGGGCAGACGGTACTCGGCTACCTCGACCTGATCGACGTCGAGGCGATCACCGCCGACCCCAAGCCGATCCTCGGCTACAGCGACATCTCGCTGCTGCACCTGGTGCTCCACGCGCGCACGGGCCTGGTCGGCTTCCACGCCGACATGGCCGTCCCCGGCTTCGGCGGGAGCTGGCCGTGCGCGCCCGCGGCACGGCAGGCGCAACTGGAGGGGCTCTACGCCGGGTTGCTGACCGGCACCGGGGCGATCGGTGCGCTGCCCACGGGCCCGTCGTGGGAGTGCTGGCGCCCCGGTCGCGCGGAGGGCCCGCTGATCGGCGGGGTGATCAACCGCATCGTGCTGGCGCAGGCGACGCCCTTCGCGCTGCCGCTGGAGCGCTTCGACGGCGCGGTGCTGTTCTGGGAGGAGATGGGCGGCCTGGCCTCCCACGTGTGGAGCTACCTCCAAGTACTGCGGCACAGCGGCGTCCTGGACCGGATCGCGGGCATGGTCGTGGGCGTTCCGCGCGAGATCGGCGGACTGGAGCCCGGCGCGTCCCCCACCCTGCGCGAGATCGTCCTCGACGTGCTGGGCGGGCGTGACATCCCGGTCCTGGGCAACGTCGACTTCGGGCACGCCGGCCCCAACCTGCCGATGCCGGTGGGCATCCGCGCCGGCCTCGACGCGCAGCGGCGCACCTTGGCGCTGCTCGAACCGGCCGTAGGCCCGCGGCAGCCGCTCCCGGCGGCGCTCAACTAGCCCTGTTCCGTCGCCGGTTCGGGCGATTGCCGTATCCGCCCCGGCGCCGGGAGGATCCTCCACAGAAGCACCGCTTCGTGGCGGTGTGCCCGAAACGAGAGGATCGCCCCATGCGCCGCCGGTTCTTCGCCCTCGTCCTGCTCGCCTCCGCCGGGATGCTCGCCCTCGCCGTCCCCGCCCAGGCCGCCACCGGGCTCCTGCTGGTCAACGGCGTGCCCCACGAGAACCCGCAGCGCGGCTGCTACCCGGCCACCTCGCCGGTGCACGTGGCGAACCGCACGAACACCACGGTCCTGGTGCACTCCGCCGCGAACTGCCGGGGCCCGGTGACGGCCCAGGTCGGGCCGGGGCAGTCCGCCGAGGCCCTCGGGGCCAGCTACTTCGTCGAGTAGACCGGCCGACGGGTGCTCAGGATCCGGACGAGCTGCTGGAGGAGGAATCGTCGATGACGACGATCTCCTCGGAGCTGGAGGAACTGCTGGAGGAGGAGTGGTCGATGATGACGACGTCGTCGGAGCTGGAGGAGGTGTGCTCGCTGACGGCGTCCCGCTTCGGGCCGGTGCGCCCGTCGCCCCGTCCGAGGACAGGCCCGCCGTTCACGCCCGTCGCGCTCCCCGGCCCCGGCCCGGGCCGCGCGCCCGTCCCCGTCGTGGTGGCCGCCGCGGCGGGGGCGGCGGGGGTGAGGAGCAGCGCGGCGGTGGCGAGGAGGAAGGTGCGGCGGGCGGGCCGGTTCATGGGTGCTCTCCGGTACGGGTGGTGAGGGTGGTGAGGGTCAGGGCGTGGCGCAGGCGGGCGGTGAAGTGGCCGGTGGTGGGGTGGCGGGCGTCGGGGTCGGGGTCGAGGGCCTGCCGGAGGGTTTCCGGGAGGTCGGGCCAGAGGGCGGCGGGCCAGCCGGTGAGGGGCTGGACGGGGTGGGTGAGCCGGTGCTCCCGGGTGCGGGCCCGGTCGCCGGTGGCCGGCTGGTGGGGGCGTTGCCTAAGGACGCGGTGGAGGATCGCGGCCGCGCTGTACTGGTCGGCGGCCGGGGTGGGCACGGGGCGTGGGCGGGGTGCGAGGCATTCGGGTGCGGCGTAGGCGGTGGTGGTGCAGCGGTTCAGCGCGGCGGCGGCGGGGTCGCCGTCGCGTGCGCAGCTGTCGAGGTCGATGAGGGTGAGGGTGCGGCCGTGGCCGAGGACGATGTTGCCGGGGCTGAGGTCGGCGTGGACGACGCCGTGGCGGTGGAGGCCTTCGACGGCGTGGCCCAGGGCCAGGGCGAGGTGGGTGAACAGCTCGGCGCTGTCGGGGGACCAGGCGGCCATGGAGCGGTCGAGGTGGGGCAGCAGTTGGTGCAGCGTCAGCCCGCGCTGCCAGGTGGAGGCGAGGTAGTGCAGGTCGTGGTGGACGCCTTCGCCGGCGAGGTCGGCGGTGTCCGGGTGCGTGGCGGCGGCCCGCAGGCCGTGGGCCTCGTTGCGGGCGCGGGCGAGCACGTCGGCCGCGGCGTCGCGGCAGGTGGTCTTGAGCGCGACGTGCCCGCCGTCGGGGGCCGTGGCCAGGAAGACGTTCTGGCACTCCCGGCGGCGCAGCAGCCGCAACGGCTCGTACCCGGCGACGTCCCCGCCCAGCAGCCCCTCGCCGTCGCGGCCGTGCGGGCAGCGCGTTTCGGGCCGGCGCGGTGGCGGCGGGCACGCTCCGGGCGCCGGCCGTTGCCCGGTGGCCGCCGCGGGCGCGACGGCGGCGGCCTGCGGGGCGGGCGGTGGCATCACGTCCTCGCGGGCGCACGGGCGGGGTCGGACACGGGCCGGTCAGACACGGCTGACGGTGAAGGGGATGCGCTTGGTGACGTCCTGGACGCGGACCTCGCCGCTGATCCGCGTGACGCGGGTGCCGCCGCCCGCGCAGACGACGCTGTCGCCGATCGCGTGACCGGCGTAGGAGACGAAGCGGATCTGGCCGCGGCCGCTGGTGTCGACCTTGATCTCGAAGGAGCCGATGGCGTACCGGGAGTCGCTGGGGCCGGTGGCGATCTCGGTCTTGAAGGTGTTGGCGCCCGCGACGACCGGTGTGACGGTCATGGCGCGGTCGTTGCCGTTGGCGGAGGCGGCCCCGGTGAACGGTGCGTCGAGCCCGGCCAGGCCGACGTAGTCGCCGATGGAGCCCCCGCAGGTGTCGACGGTGGCGGCGCCCGCCGCCGGTGCGGCGGACAGCGCGGTGGTCAGGGCGGCGGTCAGGGCGAACGCGGCGGCGGCTGCCGACCGGTGTCCTCTTCGCATGGCAGGGTGTCCCTTCCGGTGGACGGATCCCCGTCAGTATGCGAATCGCCGGGCCGCGTCGCGGGGGACACCTTCGCGCGGGCCGCCAGGATCACCGCAGCGGCGTAGTGCGAGCGGCCGGGCCGGCTGCGGAGGCGGCCGCGGGTGCGCCGACTGCGCTGCCGGGTACGGGTGTTCGAGGTGGGGGGCGGCCTCGGCCGCTCAGGGCCACGGCCGCAGGTCGTCGCAGAAGGTGGTGGCGGTGCCCGCAAGGCGCCAGCGGCGGCTGTGCCGGGAGTGGGTCCAGGTCTCGGGCGCGGTGCGGGTGGCGTCGATCCAGGCGGCGAGTTCGGGCAGGGCGCCGTGCCGCAACGCGAGCCGGGCGGTGGGGCGTTCGGCGGCCGGCAGCGGGGAGACGCCGACCCGTACGGTCGACCACCAGGCCGGGTGGAAGCCGCCCGTGCCGTAGTTGGAGCGCACCGGCGGGATCCACTCCGCGTGCAGCAGGGTCCCGTCCTCCCAGGGGCGGCTGTCGAAGTCCAGGCGGACGGTGTCCGCCCGCTCGGCGCCGAGCACGCCGAGCGCGTCGCGGACGTCCGTGGCGGTGAGCGGCCACGACAGCCCGCTGGGCAGACGGCGGTTACGGGAGGGCACGCCCCGAGGATGGCACGCGCCCGGGCCGGGGCGCACGCGAGTTCGCGCTGATCGGGGCGGGGGCGATGATCAACGGTGGCCGGCGGCCGCCTAGGGTCACGTGCATGTCCAGGACCACACCGCCGCGCCCGCTCGACGTCGAGGCGCTCTTCCCGGAGCTGACGGCCCACCGGGGCACCACCACCCGCCTCCACCCGCGCCCGGGGCGCCCCGACGCGACGGTCAGCTCCGTGGGCGGCCCGCTGCTGTGGCCCTCGGACGAACCCTGGCCGGTGTGCACCGACCCCCACAACCACCGGCGCGGCCACCGGCCGGCCGACGTCCACGAGCGGCGCCGGATCCTGGACGCCGCCTGGCGCCGGGACCCGGCCACCGGCCCCACCGACGAGGAGCGGCAGCTGCTCAAGGAACTCGACCGGCGCCACCGCGTCGAGGAAGGGGGCACCGCGGCCGACCCGCTGCCCCTGATCGGCCTCGCCCAGCTCTACCGGGCGCAGATCCCCGACCTGCCCGCCGGGCCGGACGGCTGCGACCTGCTCCAGGTGTTCTGGTGCCCCTTCGACGCCCACGGCCCCGGCCGCACCGGCATGCTGCTGGACCTGCGCTGGCGCCGCTCCTGGGAGGTCGCCGACGTGCTGACCGACCCGCCGCGCCCGCAGGTCGTCGGCTACGAGGGGTACCTGCCCGAGCCGTGCGTGCTGCACCCCGAGCAGGTGGCCGCCTACCCGTTCGCCGGCCTCCTCCCGGAGGACCTGGGCGCCCGCATCCACGCCTGGGAGGAGGCGCTGGAGGAGGAGGCCGCCGAGCAGGCGGCGGACGCGGACGCGGACGGGGACGGGGACGCGGACGGGGACGGGGACGGGTGCGGCGACGGCGAGGGCGACGGGGAGGAGCCGGTGGGCTACCAGTACGACCTGTCCATCCCGCCGGGCTGGCGGGCCGGCGGCTTCGCCTCCTGGCACGTCACCGACCCGGCCCCGATGGACTGCCCGGCCTGCGCGGCGCCGATGCACCTGCTGCTGACCGTCGACAGTTCGGAGTGGGACGGCGGCACCGGCAGCTGGAAGCCGCTGGAGGAGGAGCGGGACCCGCGCTCCTCCAGCACCCCGACCGCGGTCACCGTGGGCCGCTGGGGCGAGCTCAACGTCTTCGCCTGCCCCGCCGACCCCGCCCACCCGCACCGCTGGAGCGTCCAGTAGGGCCGGCCGGGACCGCCCGCAGGCGCCCGGCGGCGCTCGGCGAGGCCGTCAGGTCGCGGCCCGCTCCGGAGGGAAGTCGGCGCCGAGAGTGACCTCCCGCCAGTCGTCGAAGCCGGCCCTGAGGGAGTCGAGCTTGGCGGTGGCGATGTCGTACGCGGCCTTGCCCAGGAGCAGGCGCAGCGGCGGCTGTCCGGCCGTGACGGCCTCGATGACGGCCCGGGCGGCGCGGGCCGGGTCCCCGGGCTGGTGGCCGTAGGTGGCCAGGGTGCCGGCGCGTCGTGCGCCCGCCGTGGGCGCGTAGTCCTCGATGGCGGTGGCGGACTGGCGCATCGAGGGGCCGGACCAGTCGGTGCGGAACGCGGCGGGCTCGACGATCGTCACCTTGACGCCCAGCGGCGCGAGTTCGGCGGCGAGCGCCTCGGAGAGGCCCTCCACGGCGAACTTGGTCGCGTGGTAGTACCCGGTGGCGCCGAAGCCGACCAGGCCGCCGAGCGAGGAGATGTTGACGATGTGGCCCGCGCGCCGGGCGCGCATGCCCGGCAGAACGGCCTTGGTGGTGTCGACCAGACCGAAGACATTGGTGTCGAACAGGGCGCGGATCTCGTCGTCCTCGCCCTCCTCGACGGCGGCGAGGTAGCCGTAACCGGCGTTGTTGACCAGGACGTCGATCCCTCCGAAGGCGGTCTGCGCCCGCGCGACCGCCCTCGCGATCTGCCCGGAGTCGGTGACGTCCAGGGGCAGGGCGAGGGCGCGTTCGCCGTGCCCGCGGACCAGGTCGGCGACCTTGCGGGGGTCCCGGGCGGTGACCACGGCCCGCCATCCGCGCTCCAGTACGGCGGCGGCCAGGGCCCGGCCCAGGCCGGAGGAGCAGCCGGTGATGAACCAGACCGGCACGTCAGGGGAGGTCATACGGGAGGTGCCCTTCGCTCGAAGCGTGTTGCGTGGTGTCGGATGGGATGTCGGGTGGGGCGTCGCGGGGACCGGCGCCGGTGGAGCCGGCGAGCAGGGCCAGCGACTGCTCGGCGGCGCTGCCGGGTTCGGCGCGGTAGACGACGAGGTGCTGGCCGGGGGCGCTGTTGACGGAGAAGGTCTCGAAGCCCAGGGTGAGGTCCCCGACCAGCGGATGGCGGAAGCGCTTCGTCGAGGCCGTCTTGGCCCGTACCTCGTGGCGCGCCCACATGCGGGCGAAGTCGGCGCTGCGCACGGACAGTTCACCGACCAGCTCCCGCAGCCGCCGGTCGTCCGGGGTGGGATCGGCGGCTCGCAGCGCCGCCACGCACCCCTGCGCGACGACGGGCCAGTCCCGGTAGAAGTCCCGGGCGTTCGGGTTGAGGAACATCGCCGTGATCAGACCGGTGTCGCCGCCGAGCCAGGAGAACAGTGCCTCGCCCAGGGAGTTGACGGCCAGCAGGTCGAGGTAGCGGCCGTAGACCAGGGCCGGTGTGTCCGCCCAGGCGTCCAGCAGGGCCACCAGCTGCGGGCCCGCGTACTCCCGGGCGGGCTCGGGGCGTCCGGGGTGCGGCGGGTCGACCAGTGCGCGCAGGTAGGCGGCTTCCTCGCCCTTCAACAGCAGGGCGGCTGCCAGGGCCCGCCGGACCTGGGGCGAGGGATTGCTCTCGCGTCCCTGTTCCAGCCGCACGTAGTAGTCGGTGCTCACCCCGGCGAGGACCGCGATCTCCTCGCGCCGCAGACCGGGAGTACGGCGCGCCCCCGCGGGCATCCCGTGGTCCTCGGGACGCACCAGTGCGCGCCGGGCCCGCAGGAACTCGCTGAGCCGGTTCGTGTGCATGGCCACCACCGTAGGGGGACGCGGCACAAAGAAGGTGGCCCTGGCACACCCACCCGCTCGACCACCCGCTCGACCGGCCGTACGGGCGGGCCGTTCTGGCACAATCGACCGCATGTCCGAACAACCCCACGACGCCCTGAGCGAGTTGACGGCACTGCACCCCGCGGTGGCGGCGGCCGGTTCGGTGTGCGAGGCCCTGCGGGCGGCGGCCGAGCGGGCGGGGCACGTCCTCGTCGTCGAACCGGCCGCGGCGCAGGGCCTGGGCCCGCTGGGCGCGACGGTAAGCGCCGAGGGGCGGACCGCGTACGCCACGCTGCTGCGCGAGGGCGACGGCGAGGGGGAACACGAGGGCGGTGGCGGCGGGGGCCGGGTGCTCGCGGTGGACTGCTGGGACTACCGGGCCTGCGCGGCCACCGGCAGCACCCGGGACCCGGCCGAGGCCGCCGACGTGCTGCGCTCCTGGGTCCGGGGCGCCGGGGTGGACGAACTCACCGCCCGGTGGCCGTTCCTGCGCACCCGCGACCTCGCCGCGGCCGACCTGCGCGGCGAACGGGAGGCCGTCGCCCGGCGCTGGCGGGGCCGGCTGCAGGGCCCCGCCCGCGGGATGGCCGGCGAATGGCGCAGGCTCGCCGTGGCCGCCCACGCCGAGCCCAGGCTGCGGGTGCTCTCGCCCGGGCGGGCCATGTACTGGTTCACCCTCAGCCGCCGCGCCACCCCGCCGGTCAGCCAGGACCTGCCGCAGACCAGGCCGCTGGGCCGCGGCCGCTACGAGGTGACCCACGCCGACGGGCGGGTGCGGACGGTGGAGGGCGCGGCGGCGGCCGTCACGGTGATCCTGGAGGGCCTGCCCGGCGACCTGCGGTGACCGGCCGGACGGTGGCACACTCGACCGCATGTCCGAACAACCTCCCGAGCACACCGACCCCTTGGGCGCGTACGCGGCGCTCTACCCCGAGGTGGCGGCGGCCGGCTCGGTGCGCGACGCCCTCCAGGCGGCGGCCGACCGGGCGGGCCTGGAGCTGGCCGTCGAGCTGACCTCCTCGCCGGGCTGGCGTCACGTGGCCGCGAAGGCCGAGACCGAGACCGAGACCGAGACCGAGACCGAGACCGAGACCGATACCGAGACCGGGGCTGAGGCCGACGGCCGCTCGGCGACCGTCATCATCCCGCGCGGCGAGGAACGGGTCTTCCTGGTCGACTGCTGGCTCGGCGGCATCCACATGGCCACGGGCGGCGCCCTGGAGCTGGCCGACGTCGCCGCGGTGTTCCACGCCTGGGTGCGGGGGAGCGGGGTGCGTGAACTCACCGCCCGGTGGCCCTTCCTGCGCACCTGGGACCTCGCCGAGGCCCACGAGCGCGGCGAGGCCGAGGCCGTCGCCGCGCGGTGGCGGATGATGCAGCGCGGCCCCCTGCCCCACCGCGACGCCGAACTCCTGGACCTGATCCGGGCCGCCCACGCCGAGCCCCGGCTGCGGGCCCTGTCACCGGGGCAGTCGATGTGGTGGTTCACCCTCAGCCGCCGGGCCGCGCACCCCGGCGTCGGCGAGTTCCCGCGGACCAGGTCGCTGGGCCGGGGCCGCTTCGAGCTGACGTTCCCCGACCGCAGCGTGCGGGTGGTGGAGGGCGCGGAGGCCGCCGTCGCGGTGATCCTGGAGCACCTGCCCCCGGACCTCACCCCCTGACCCCCTGACCCCTGACCCCCTGACCCGCCGCCCGCCGTTCACCCGGCCCGGCGGGCCAGTTCGGCGTTCGCGCGCTCGGTGATCAGGGCCAGCGCCCGGCCGGCGGCGGCCAGGTCCGCGTCCGGGATGCCCGCGTACAGGCGGGCCGAGATCCCTGCCGTCTCGGCCCCGGCGCGCTCGTACAACTCGCTCCCGGCCGTGGTGAGTTCGAGCCTGCTGTCGGGGCGCTCGGCCAGCAGGGCGGCCGCCGTCAGCTCGCCGACGACGGCGCGCACCGCCGCCTCCGGGGCCTTGAGCGAGCCCGCGACCTCGGCGAGGAGCTCGCCGGCCCCGACCGACCCGCCCGCGGCGGTGACGGCGCGCAGCGTCACGTTCTGCTCGAAGGTGGCGCCGTGGCGGGCCAGGACGCCCTCCAGGAGGGCGCGGGCGGCGTAGTGGGCCAGGGCGATGGAGCGGGGGTTGAGCGCGGGGGCGGCCGCGGTGGTGGTCGCGGTTGCGGTGGTGGTGGTCATGGCCGGTGCTGCTCCTCGTCGTCGTCGGTGTGCGGGTCCAGCGGTACGTCGAGCAGGGCGGTCAGCTCGCGGGTGAACTCCCGGGCGCGCGGGCTGTGTCGGCCGCCGAGGGGTTCCAGCAGCCGCTCCAGCAGGCCCTGGACCACGGCGACCGCCCGGCCGGTGACCTCGCGGCCCTGTTCGGTGAGCGAGAGCTGCATCGCGCGCGGGTCCTTCGGGTCCCGGGTGCGCTCGACCAGTCCGGCGGCCTCCAGGGCGCGGGCGAGCTTGGAGACGTAGAGGGCCTCCAGGCCGGTGCGGTCGGCGAGTTGGCGCTGGCTGGGGCGCTGCCCGGTGCGGGCCAGGCCGTACAGCGAGCCCAGCAGCGCGTACTGGGCGTGGGTCAGGTCCAGCGGCGCGAGGGCCCGGTCGACGGCGACCCGCCACTTCATGGACAGGCGCCAGACCAGGAATCCGGCGGTGGCGCTCTCGGCTGCTTCGCTCATGACGGATACCGTACATGGCTACTATGTTCATGGCTACTGTTTTCCCGGTCGGGGAGAATGAAGCCGAACGCCACAGCGGAGGAGCGGCCCCGTGCCCGAGCAGCAGCAGGAGCAGCAGCACCGGATCGTCCTGGTGCGTCACGCCAAGTCCGCCTGGCCCGACGGCGTCGACGACCACGAACGCCCCCTCGCCCCGCGGGGCCTACGGGCCGCCCCGCTCGCCGGGCGACGGCTCGCCGGCCACGGCTGGACGCCCGACCTCGCGCTCGTCTCGACCGCCGAACGCGCCCTCCGCACCTGGCAGTTGATGGCCGCCGAGCTCCCCGCCCCACCGGAGGCCGTCCACGACGGGCGCCTCTACGGCCTCGACACCGGCGAGCAGCTGATCGCCCTCCTCGCCGCCCTTCCCGACCCGGTCGCCACCGTCCTGGTGCTCGGGCACAACCCCGTCCTCCACGAGGCGGCCGACGCCCTGGCCGGTGAGGCCGACGACCCGGCGCAGGCGGCCCGGCTGCGCGAGCGCTTCCCGACGGCCGCCGTCGCCGTGCTGGCTTTCACCGGCCCCTGGCAGCGCCTGCGGCCCGGCACCGCGCGGCTGGTCGACCACTGGACGCCCAAGGGCGGCTGAGGGCGGCTGAGGGCGGCCGGGGCGGCAGTCGCGAAGGCCCGCACCGGTACGGGCCTTCGCGACTCCCGGTGACGGTTACCCCCGGCCGGCCCCAATGCTGCGCCGGGGCGGGGTGGTTCACCCGAACGGGATTCGTGTGTTTACCGCTCCCGCACCCGTCGCAGCCCGATGTCGGAGACCTCGCCCAGGTGGCCGAGCTTGTCGGGGTTGGACACGGAGTGCAGCGCCCGGATCGCGCCGTCGACGATGTCCAGCTCCAGGACGGCGGCCACGCGCCCCCGCGGGTCGTAGGAGACCGCGCCCGGGCGGCCGTTGACCGTCGCCGGGTGCAGGGTGATGCCGAGTTCGCGGCCGCGGCCGAAGCCGAAGGCGAGCAGCTGGGCGACGCGCTCGCGGCCGGCGACCGACTTTCCGACCGCCTGCGCCTTGCCGCCGCCGTCGCCGTGGAAGACCACGTCGGGGGCGAGCAGGTCCAGCAGCTCGGTCAGGTCCCCGCCGGCGGCCGCCGCGAAGAAGCGGCGCGCCAGTTCGTCGCCCTCCGCCCGCCGGGCCGCGGGGAGCGGGGTGTCCGCGCCGCCCGCGGCCAGGCGTTTGCGGGCCCGGGCCAGGATCTGACGGCAGTTCGCCTCCGACTTGCCGGTCAGCTCCGCGACCTCCGGGTAGCCGTAGCCGAAGGCCTCGCGCAGCAGGAACACCGCCCGCTCCACGGGGGAGAGGGCCTCCAGCATCAGCAGCAGGGCCATCGACAGCGAGTCGGCCAGTTCGGCGTGCTCGGCGGGGGCGTCGCCGGGGCGCTCGGCGAAGGCGACCACCGGCTCCGGCAGCCACTCGCCGACGTAGGACTCGCGCCGCACCCGCGCCGAACCGAGGTGGTTGATGCCCAGGCGGGTGACCGAAGTGGCCAGGTACGCCTTGAGGTTGGTGACGGTGGTGCCCGCCCGCTGGGCGCGGGTCAGGTTGAGGAAGGTGTCCTGGACGAGGTCCTCGGCGTCGCCCACCGAACCCGTCATGCCGTAGGCGATGGAGAACAGCAGCGGCCGGTACCCCGCCGCCTCCGTCGCGCCCGCGCCGCCCGCCGCTCCTGCCGCTCCCGCCATGGCCACCCCGTCTCCCGTCCCCGGCGCCGCCCCGGCCCCGGGGTGGCGCGCGTCACCGTGGGCGGCTGTCACGGGCCGCCCGGCCGCCCTGTCCCAGAGGGCAGCAGCGGACAAACGTACCGAGGAGAACGAGCGTCATGAACACTGCCCTGTGGACCGTCACCGCCCTGCTGGCCGCCGCCTACCTGCTCGGCGGCGCCTTCAAGGTGCTGGTGCCCAAGGAGCGGATCGCCGCCGCCGGGCGCAGCGGCCGCTGGGTCGAGGACTTCGGCGCGGGGGCGGTGAGGGCGATCGGCGCCCTCGAAGTCCTGGCCGCGCTCGGCCTGGTGCTGCCCGCGCTGGTGCACGTCGCGCCGGTGCTGGTGCCGCTGGCCGCGCTCGGCCTGGCGCTGCTGATGGCCGGCGCGGCGGCGGTGCGCCTGCGGCGCCGGGAGTACCCGCTGGTGGCGGTGGACGCGCTCTACCTGCTGCTGGCCGCCTTCGTGGCCTGGGGCCGCCTGTAGGGCCCGTCGCCCAACTGCCCCTCGGAGGGCCCTTGCTAGGGTGCGCGGATGGAAGACCTGGACCTGGGAACCGTGGCCTGGCCGCCCGCACCGATCCGCACCGAACGCCTCGTGCTGCGCGGCAGCCGGGAGTGCGACCGTGCGGCGTTCGTCGACCTGTTCTCCTCGCCCGAGGTGCACACCTACCTCGGCGGGGCCCGGCCGCGCGCGCAGGTGGAGCGCGAGCTGCCCGGGGCGCCCGAGGACCGGCCCGGGACCTTCGTCGCCGAACTCGACGGGGCGATGGTCGGCCTGGTCCTGCTCCGCCGGGCGACCGGCCACCGCCGCCCGGCCGCCACCGGCCGGCTCGACCTCGGCTACCTGTTCCTGCCCCGGGCCTGGGGGCGCGGCTACGCCGCCGAGGCGTGCGCGGCGGCACTGGCCTGGCTCGCCGGAGCGCTGCCCGGCGAGGCGGTGGTGCTGACCACCCAGAGCGCCAACACCGCCTCGATGCGGCTCGCGGCGAAACTGGGCTTCACCGAGGTGGAGCGCTTCCAGGCCTGGGACGCCGAGCAGTGGCTCGGAATCCGCCCCCCGGCACCCGGCGCCTGACCGCGCTTCCGCTCAACTGCGCTCAACTGCGCCGCGCCCGCCCGGCGTTCGGCTGCGCCGCGCCAGGACGGCGATCGCCTCCCGGCACCAGTCCCGGTTGCCCCGCTCGAAGGCCAGGCCGCGCAGGCAGGTCAGGTACGGGCCGATCCGCTCGCCCTCGCGCAGGAACCGCGCCTCGTCCCACCCGCCGCGCATGCCGTGCAGCATCCGCTCGAACAGGTCGATCTTCGCCTGGGCGAACTCGGCGCGCTCGGCGAGCTGTTCGGCGAGCACGGCGGGGTCGAGGTGGTCGGCGGCGCGGACCTTGACCATCAGGTCGTCGCGCACGAAGGAGGGCTTGGCGCTCGCGGCGGCGAACTCGTCCAGTTCGGCGAGGCCGGCCGCGGTGACGGTGAACAGCCGCTTGGTGGGGCGCCCCTCCTGCGCCACCTCCCGCCCGGCGACCAGCTTGTCCCGTTCCAGCCGGGCCAGTTCGGCGTAGAGCTGCTGCGGCTGGGCGTACCAGAAGTTGGCCACGCCGAGGTCGAAGGCCTTGGCCAGGTCGTAGCCGCTGGTCTCCCCGTCCAGCAGGGCGGCCAGCACGGCGTGTCGCAGGGCCATCGGGTCGGCCCTCCCTCCTGTTGCCGGATGTGCTCCGCATGGTAGTAGTCATCAATCTGACTAGTCACATCCATGACTATCCCGGGAGTGCCGCCATGACCGCCGCCGCCACCACCGCTGCCACCGCCGCCGAGCGCCTGCGCGCCGCCGTCGACGCCCGCGACCTCGCCGCGCTGGACGACCTGTTCACCGACGACATCCGCTTCTACAGCCCGGTCAAGTTCGGCCCCTTCGAGGGCAAGCCCATGGTGCTCGGCCTCTTCGGGGTGCTGCTGCGCACCTTCGAGGACTTCCGCTACGTCGGCGCGTACGAGGGCGCCGCGCAGACCAGCGCGGACGGTACCGAGGCGCCCTCGGCGGTGCTGCTGTTCCGGGCGGTGGTGGGCGGCAAGGAGATCCACGGCATCGACCTGGTGCACGTCGACGAGCAGGGCCGGATCAAGGAGTTCACCGTGATGGTCCGTCCCCAGTCCGCCGTCCAGGCCCTCGGCCAGGCGGTCTTCGCCGGCCTGATCGCCGCCGGCCTGGTCCCCGCCCCGCCCACCGCCTGAGACCCCCTGCCCGAGGTCCAACGCCCGTCCGGTGCAGGCCTGGTGCACCCCCGCCCGCCCCGGCCTGGCCTGGAGGGGTGGCGGCGCTTCGGGACACGGCTGTTGCCGTTCGCGGACACCGCCGGCCCGCCGGAGCGGGCAGGATGTGGGCGAACGTTCCGAGGGGGGACGGCCGACGGGGGTGGCGTGATGGGGAGTGCGGCGCGGCGCGGGGGCGCGGTGGTCGCGGCGGCGGTGCTGGCGCTGGGGGCGGCGGCCTGTACGGGGCAGGACGGCGGCACGCCGGAACCCGCGGCGAAACCCACGGCGAAACCCGCGGCGACAGCGGTGGCGACGGCCGCGGCCACTGCGGCGGTGCACCGGGTGGTGCTGCCCGAGCCGGCCCCGGCGTCGGCGCAGTGGGTCCTGGACGAGCTGGCCACGATGCACAAGGGCACGCCGGACTGCCCCGTCCCGACGCCGGAGAACACGGTCGTGCTCGACCGGAGCGAGGGCTCCCAGGACTGGGCGGACGTGGTGTGGCTGGAGGACGACTCCCACCTGTGCCTGGCCTCGACCACCCGCGTCGACGGCCGCCTGAACACCGACGTCACCGGTGGCCCGCCCGGGGCCTTCACGGCCCGCAGGCGGCCGACGATGATCGGCGACCACCGGCGGCTGTCCCTCTTCGTGCTCTTCCCCGTGGACACCAAGCAGGTCGTGCTGCGGGGCGATGCCCGGCACCGGTTCGGGCCGCTGCACCAGCGGGTGATCGACCTCGGCGGCGGGAGGGCGGTCACCGTCGTCCGGTACGGCTTCGCCACCCAGGTCCCCGGCGCCCCGGCTCCCGGGGCGCAGACGATGGAGCCGCCGTACACGGACGACCTGCCCCAGCTGTGCCCGACCGTCACCGAGCCGTGCCGCGCCGCGGACGTCGACGGCTGAGCGGGCCGTGGTCCCCCGTTCAGTCCAGCAGGGCCGCCACCGCCGCCACCGGCCAGTGGCCGGCGGCGCCGGGGCGGGTGGCGAGGTAGCCGGCGGTGCGCCAGGGGCCCCAGGTGTGGGATTCGGCGAGGCCGGCGGCCAGGGTGCGCAGGTAGGCGGGGGAGGGGGCGGTGGGGGTGGCGCCGGCCAGGCCGGTGGGGGAGGTGAGGGTGAGCACCGGGCGCCCCCGGAGCGCGCCCACGCGCAGGAGGGTCTCGTAGCGGCCGGGGCCGAGGCGGTCGCGCCCGGTGGCCAGGACGCGGGTGAGGTCGAGGTCGGCGGCGGGGGCGCGCTGTATCTCCTGGGCGGCGACGTCGCCGAACTGGCCGGCCGTGACGAGGTAGGCGCGGCAGGGCACCCGCCCGGGCCCGGCGGGGTCGTAGAAGGCGGTGCCGCCGCCCCAGGTGGCCGAGTGCCCGGCGAAGTACACCGTGCCGGGCAGGGGCAGGGCCGCGCTGGCGCGCGGCGGGCGCCGGTCGCGGCAGCCCGGGCAGGCGCGTGCCGCGCCCGCGGGGCGGCCGCCGCAGAGGTAGCAGGAGAAGCGGGCGGCGTGCAGGTTGGACCCGTACGCCGCGTACCAGAGGAGCCGGTCCCGGCCGGTGGTGCCGGGGCGGGCGGCCCGGGCGCACACCGAATTCACAGGAAACATCCGCACGGAAAAGGGCGGCGGCAGCCTCCCACACAAAGATGAGAATGACGTGCACAGGTCGAGAATCCGTCCGAAACCCCCCGATTCGGTAGCCGACCCCTCACTACCTGTACCGTTCCGGTCGCCATGGTGTTCATCACTCTTCCCTCCGTCGTCACGCCCCTCCGGTTTCCGCCGATTAGCCTTCACCATCGAAAACGCTCGAAACCCCCCGAAATGACATTCGATTCGTATCGATGCCTGAGGAAACGGCATCGATGATGAGAATTCTCTTTGACCGCACCTTCGCTGCATCCAGCCGACTCCCAGCGGAGTCATGGTGAGTGGGCGCGTCCCACCAGGTGACGACCAGGTCACCGCACGTAGCAGGCAATGCGCGCCCTCCCAGGAAAACGGAGCCGAGGAACCCACCCCATGGACGCACGGCATGACACGTCCGGCCCAGTCACGCTGCACCGCCCCCACCCGGGGCAGGCAGCCGGCTGGCCGGTGGCCCAGCCCGCCCACCCCCGAAGCCTCCTCGACGTCATCGCCGCCACGGCCGACGCGCACCCGCACGCGCCCGCCCTGGACACCGGCGACGCCGTCCTCGACTACAGAACCCTGCTGCAGGAGGTCGACGCCCTCGCCGGCGTCCTGGCCGGCCACGGCATCGGCACCGGCGACCGGGTGGGCGTACGCATCCCCTCCGGCACCGCCGACCTGTACGTCGCCATCCTCGCCGTGCTGCGCTGCGGCGCCGCCTACGTCCCGGTGGACGCCGACGACCCCGACGAGCGCGCCGAGATGATCTGGCAGGACGCCCGGGTCTGCGCCGTCGTCGGCGCCGAGCGCCGCCTGTTCGCCGGCCCCGCCGCCCGCCCCTCGGGCCGCCCCGCCTGGCCCACCCCCGCCGACGACGCCTGGATCATCTTCACCTCCGGCACCACCGGCCGCCCCAAGGGCGTGGCCGTCACCCACCGCAGCGCCGCCGCCTTCGTCGACGCCGAGGCCCGGATCTTCCTTCGCCCCCAGCCGCTGGGCCCCGGGGACCGCGTCCTGGCGGGCCTGTCGGTGGCCTTCGACGCCTCCTGCGAGGAGATGTGGCTGGCCTGGCGCCACGGCGCCTGCCTCGTCCCCGCCCCCCGCTCCCTGGTCAAGGCCGGCACCGACCTGGGCCCCTGGCTCGTCCAGCGCCGCATCACCGCGATCTCCACCGTCCCCACCCTGCTCGCCCTGTGGCCCCAGGAGTGCCTGGACCAGGTCCGCCTGATCATCGTCGGCGGCGAGGCCTGCCCGGCCGAACTGGTCGAGCGCCTGGCCGTCCCCGGCCGCGAGTTCTGGAACACCTACGGCCCCACCGAGACCACCGTCGTCGCCACCGCCGCCCGGATGCTCCCCGGCGAGCCGGTGCGCATCGGCGCCCCCCTGGACGGCTGGGAGATCGCCGTCGTCGGCCCCGACGGCCACCCCGTGCCCTGGTACGAGAGCGGCGAACTGCTGATCAGCGGCATCGGCACCGCCCGCTACCTCGACCCCGCCAAGGACGCCGAGAAGTACAGCCCGCACCCCGCGATCGCCTCCCCCCGCGTCTACCGCAGCGGCGACCTGGTCCGCAACGACCCCGAGGGCCTGGTCTTCCTCGGCCGCGCCGACGACCAGATCAAACTCGGCGGGCGCCGCATCGAACTCGGCGAGATCGACGCCGCCCTCCAGGCCCTGCCCGGCATCCGCGCGGCCGCCGCCGCCGTCCGCAAGACCCCCGCCGGCGCCGACCTGCTGGTCGGCTACCTCGTCGCCCAGCCCGGCACCACCCCCGACCTGGCCACCGCCCGCCGGCACCTGCTGGAGCGCCTGCCCCGACCCCTGGTGCCCGTCCTGGCCCTGGTCGACTCCCTGCCGACCAAGACCTCCGGCAAGGTCGACCGCCACGCCCTGCCCTGGCCGCTGCCCACCACCGGCACCACCAGCCCCGACGGCCCCGCCCAGCCCCTGGACGGCACCGCCGGCTGGCTCGCCGGCCAGTGGGAGCGCCTGCTCGGCATGGCCCCCGGCAACGGCGACGACTTCTTCGCCCTCGGCGGCTCCAGCCTCACCGCCGCCCGCCTGGTCTCCGAACTGCGCACCCGCCACAGCGGCGTCTCCGTCGCCGACCTCTACGCCCACCCGGTACTCGGCGACCTCGCCGGCTACCTCGACTCCCTCGCCCCGGCCCCGCGGGCCCAGGCGGCCGCGGCCGGGCCGGAATCCGCCGCGACCGCCCCGCCCCGCAGGCCGGTGCGCCCCACCCCGCGCAGCGCCGGCCTCTGGCAGACCCTGATGCTGCTCGCCATGTTCGGCCTCTCCGGCCTGCGCTGGGTGATCGTCCTGATCGCCGCCGACAACCTCATGGGCACCGACATCCCCTGGGCCCCGCACAGCTCCTGGTGGCCCGTGGCCGCCGGCGCGCTCCTCTTCTTCACCGCCCCCGGCCGCACCCTGCTCGCCGCCGCCGGCGCCCGCCTGATCACCGCCGGCATCCGCCCCGGCAGCCACCCCCGCGGCGGCCACGTCCACCTGCGACTGTGGGCCGCCGAGCGCTACACCGCCATGTTCGGCACCGGCAACCTCTCCGGCACCCCCTGGGCCGTGCGCTACGCCCGGATGCTCGGCTGCCGCGTCGGCCGCGACGTCCAGCTGCACACCGCGCCCCCGGTCACCGGCCTGGCCCGGATCGGCAACGGCGCCAGCCTCGAACCCGAGGTCGACATCGCCGGCTGGTGGCTCGACGGCGACACCCTCCAGCTCGGCCACCTCGACATCGGCGAGGGCGCCGCCGTCGGCCACCGCGCCACCGTGATGCCCGGCGCCCGCGTCGGCGCCGGCGCCCAGATCGCCCCCGGCTCCTGCGTCACCGCCACCGTCCCGCCCGGCGAGCACTGGCACGGCTCCCCGGCCCGCCCCTGCACCGAGGCCCGCACCCCCTGGCCCACCGCCCCCGCCAAGCGCACCCGCGCCTGGAACCCGGCCTACGGCGCCGCCTTCGCCCTCTTCGGCCTCGTCCCCGTCCTGGCCGCCCTGCCCGCGCTGTTCATCGTCTACCCGCTGGTCGGCACCGACCGCACCCTGCTCGCCGCCCTGCTCCAGCTGCTGCCGCTGACCGTGCCGCTGGCCGTCCTGACCGTCTTCTGCCACGCCGCACTGATAGCCCTCCTGATCCGCCTGCTCTCGCTCCCGCTGCGCCCGGGCTTCCACCCGGCCACCGGCGGCGTCGCCTTCTGCGCCTGGGGGGTCTCCCACCTCAGCGACGGCGCCCGGCGCACCCTGTTCCCCTTCTACGCCAGCCTCTTCACCCCGGTGTGGCTGCGCCTGCTCGGCGCGAGGGTCGGGCGCCGGGTGGAGGCCTCCACCGTGCTCGCCCTGCCCGCCCTGATGCGGGTCGACGACGGCGCCTTCCTCGCCGACGACACCCTGGTCGCCCCCTACGAGCTGCGCGACGGCTGGCTGCACCTGGGCCGCTCCCACGTCGGGCGCCGCTCCTTCGTCGGCAACTCCGGCATCGTCGGCCCCGGCCGCTCGCTGCCCGACAACTCCCTGGTCGGCGTGCTCTCCGACACCCCCGCCCAGGCCCCCGAGGGCTCCTCCTGGCTGGGCCGGCCCGCCTTCGCCCTGCCCCGGGTGGCCGCCGCCGGCGGCGAGGACCGCACCTACAACCCGCCCAAGCGCCTGATGTGGGCCCGGGCCGGCGTCGAGGTCTGCCGGCTGCTGCCGGTCGTCGTCGCCGCGATCCTGGCCGACCTGGTCTTCGCCGCCCTCCAGGCGATCCGCGACGACTACGGGCTGGGCACCGCCGCCGGCGCGGCCGGCCTGGTGCTGGCGGCCGCCGCCGTGGCCGCCCTGGCGCTCACCACCCTCGCCAAGTGGCTGCTGGTCGGACGCTTCCGGGTGTCCGAGCACCCGCTGTGGTCCTCCTTCGTCTGGCGCAACGAGCTCTACGACACCTTCGTCGAGGAACTCGCCATGCCCTTCGGCGGCGGCGCCATGACCGGCACCCCCTACCTCAACCTGTGGCTGCGCAGCCTCGGCGCGAGGATCGGGCGCGGGGCCTGGTGCGAGACCCACTGGCTGCCCGAGAGCGACCTGGTCACCGTCGGGGCGGGCGCCAGCGTCAACCGCGGCACCGTGCTGCAGACCCACCTGTTCCACGACCGGGTGATGCGGCTGGGCCCCGTCCACCTGGGCGCCGGCTCCACCACCGGGCCGCACTCGATCGTGCTGCTCAACTCCTCGCTCGGCGACGACACCACCGTCGGCCCGGCCTCCCTGGTGATGCGCGGGGAGAACGTCCCCGGCGCCACCCGCTGGCTGGGCAACCCGGTCGCCGCCTGGAACGCCGACGCCACCCCGCCGGCCGGGCGCCGCGCGGCCCGCGGGCGGCGCCGGGCCGCCGTGATGTAGCCCACCCGCACGGGCCCGCGCACAGGCGGTGGGGGGGCGCGGGGACCCCCGGGGCCCCCCCCCCCCCGCCGGCCGGGGGGGGGGGGGGCAAGCCCCGGGGAAGGTAGAGCGGGGGGGGGGGGAAGTGTGTTATTATGGGGGGTTATAT